>SXJH01000024.1 GCA_005779435.1 Nitrosomonas sp.
ATGAATTACAACAAAATCTGATCCAGCATGTGCCGCTCGGCAGGCTGGGTCGCCCGGAAGAAGTTGCAGCAGCAGTTGCTTTTCTGGCTTCCTCGGCAGCCGGATATATTACCGGTGCAATACTGCACGTTAATGGCGGAATGTACATGGATTAGAAATCCTTGTATGGTTGCCATTCGATGTTCTAGTGTTGCCCGTATTGAAAATTTGTTAGAATAATTAAGTTTTTCTTACCCATAAAGGAAATGCCTCAATGGAAAATATTGAACAGCGTATTAAAAAGATCGTAGCTGAGCAACTTGGCGTTAATGAAGCGGATGTTAAAAATGAATCTTCTTTTGTCAACGACTTGGGTGCGGATTCACTCGACACGGTTGAATTGGTAATGGCACTGGAAGAAGAATTCGACTGTCAAATTCCCGACGAGCAAGCTGAAAAGATCAGCACAGTACAGGAAGCCATTGATTACGTTACTGCGCACACCAACTAGCATTTCGTCTTTAAGCACATAATAAATGGGGTTATTTTGTCCAAACGTAAGGTGGTAGTGACTGGACTTGGTATCGTATCGCCAGTTGGAAGTACAATACCAAGCGCATGGGAACATATTGTCGCAGGAAAATCCGGCATCACTCGGATAACGCGGTTTGACGCATCGAATTTCACTTCGCAAATCGCCGGGGAAGTAAAAGATTTCGATATCAATCAATACTTATCCGTAAAAGAAGCACGTCGTATGGACGTTTTTATCCATTACGGCATGGCTGCTTCGATTCAAGCTGTCAAAGATGCCGGTATTGACGATATAACGAATCTTGATGCCGAGCGTATCGGTGTCAACATCGGCTCGGGTATTGGTGGCTTACCGATGATTGAAAATACCGATTCCGCATATCATGCCGGCGGCCCGCGCAAGATATCCCCTTTCTTTATTCCCAGCACCATCATCAATATGATCGCGGGCAATCTATCGATCATGTTCGGTTACAAAGGCCCCAATATTGCAATTGTAACCGCCTGCACCACGGCAACGCATAGCATTGGCAGTTCAGCGCGCATGATCGAATACGGCGATGCCGATGTCATGGTATGCGGTGGCGCCGAATCTTGTGTCACACCGCTCGCAATCGGCGGATTTGCTGCTGCAAAAGCATTATCCTCGCACAACGACGATCCAGCGACGGCTAGTCGGCCTTGGGATATAGATCGCGACGGTTTTGTTCTGGGTGAAGGCGCCGGCGTTATGGTATTGGAAGAATTGGAACATGCAAAACGCCGTGGCGCGAAGATCTACGCCGAATTAGCCGGTTTTGGCATGAGTGCGGATGCCTTTCACATGACAGCACCGTGCGACGATGGCGAAGGTGCAGCCCGCTGCATGACTAACGCCCTAAAAAACGCCGCCATCAATACCACCGAAGTCGATTATATCAATGCACACGGCACTTCCACACCGCTTGGCGATATTGCGGAAACAATCGCAGTTAAACGATGTTTTGGCGATTATGCCAAGAAACTGGCTGTCAGTTCGACGAAATCCATGACAGGACATTTGCTCGGTGCAGCCGGCGGTATCGAGGCTGTTTTCTCGGCACTGGCTATCCATCATCAAATTGCGCCGCCGACGATTAATCTTGAAAATCAAGACCCGCAATGCGATCTGGATTATATCCCGAATACCGCAAGGAAAATGAATATCAACGTTGCGCTCTCGAATTCTTTCGGTTTTGGCGGAACAAACGGAACCATCGTTTTCCGTCGCGTCTAAATTGAGTCGCCCGAAGTATGCAAACGCTCGCACGGCTGTTCATGATCGGCGTATCGTTAGTAGTTCTGGCTGCTTCCTGGCTTTATCTTCATGTTCATTCCAGCGTTACGCTTCCTGCAAAACCTTACGAGTTTTCTATCCCACCCGGTAGCAATCTGACGCAAGCAGCGCAGCAGTTATCGGATGCGGGGCTTTTCCCCACCAAATGGTCACTGATAATTCTTGCACGCTACCGGAACCTTGAATCCGCGATAAAAGCGGGCGATTACAAACTCACTGAAAATATTACGCAAGTCGCATTGCTGGATTACCTCACGCAAGGCGATCCCAAGCAACTGGAAGTTAAATTCATTGAAGGCTGGACGTTTGCGCAATTGAGAAAAGTACTGAATGAACATCCCGCGATTGAAAATCGTACCG
This sequence comes from Nitrosomonas sp., assembly GCA_005779435.1. GTDB lineage: Bacteria > Pseudomonadota > Gammaproteobacteria > Burkholderiales > Nitrosomonadaceae > Nitrosomonas. Next base: position 2,189 of record SXJH01000024.1, read on the forward strand.
GCGACCTATCGGAACAAGAAATCCTTCGATTGATCGGCGCATCCGAAACAATCGCCGAAGGATTGTTTTTCCCGGATACTTATTATTTTGTCAGAGACAGCAGCGATATCGGCATCTTACAGCGCGCCTACCAAGCAATGCAGAATCATTTACAAACGCACTGGGAAACGCGATCCGCCTCATTACCGTTGAGCACTCCTTACGAAGCGCTGATTTTAGCTTCAATCGTCGAAAAAGAAACCGGCCTGGAAAAAGATCGCCCCGAAATTGCCGGTGTATTTATCAATCGACTGCGCAAAGGAATGCGATTGCAAACCGACCCGACGGTGATATACGGAATGCGCGATCAGTTCGACGGCAATTTGCGCAAACAAGATCTGCAGACCGATCATGAATATAATACCTATACACGCAACGGCCTACCGCCCGGCCCCATCGCAATGCCGGGACTGGCCTCTATTCGCGCTGCGTTAAATCCAGCGGAAACCGATGCGCTTTACTTTGTTGCAAAAGGAAATGGCGAATCCCAATTTTCCGCCAATCTGGATGAACACAATAAAGCTGTCTATCAATATCAAAAAAAACAAAAATAACATCATGCAAGATTCAACTATGCATCTCACTTAAACTCGTGGAACTACATGATCCAATTTTCCATTGTAGTCCCCACTCTCAACGAATCCGAGAATGTTGATTTACTCCTGACGCAAATCTTCGCGCAGGATTTACCACCCGATACTTTTGAAGTCATCATCGTCGACGATGGCTCCACTGACGGAACACCCGACAAGGTGCGCCTTTGGGATCGGCATAATGTCCATTTGATAGAACGCCGGGAAAAACCGGATCTGATCGGCTCAATCCTCACCGGCGCTGCGGCGGCAAAAAGCAATATCATCGTCGTTATGGATGCCGATCTCAGCCACCCGCCCGAACGCTTATCGGCGCTCGTTGCGCCTATTATCAATGGCACACACGACATTGCCGTTGGCAGTCGCTATATTGCAGGCGGCAGTACAAAAAATTGGCCGCTGCACCGTCAATTGCTTTCTCGTGCCGGCAATTGGGTCGCTCGTCCCATTTGCGATGTAGCCGATGCCACATCCGGTTTCTTTGCATTCCGCCGCGAATTGGCCGCTAATATTCCCGATCAAGCGTACGGTTATAAAATCCTCCTTGAATTGCTCATGGCCAATCATGGAAAAATCCGCGTTATCGAAATCCCGATTTGTTTTCATGATCGCATTCGCGGCTCTTCCAAGCTATCGCTAACGCATCAGCAAGCATACATACAACGCTTGATCACATTGGCGGGCGGAACGATCACACTGGGTACAGCAAGCCGTTTTGCAACCGTTGGTCTTTTAGGTGTGTTAATCGACGCCGCTATTTTTCAGTGGATGCTTAATAACGGCGTAAGCCTCGCTTCAGCGCATTTCGTCAGCTTTCTGGTTGCGGTATCGGCCAATTACACGCTCAATTCAAAATGGTCGTTTCGTGAACATCATGCAGGCCTCTTACACTGGCAGCAATTTGCTCGTTTTCTGGTCGTCGGTTTATTCGCACTCTTACTACGCGGCGGCATTCTGGCTTTATTGGTTTATGCGTGGGATTTTCCGCCCCTATTGGCAATTTTCCCCGCAATCCTGGCTACGGCGGTGGTTAATTACCTGGGTTCGGCATTTTATGTTTTCCCTAATCAGAACGATCGGATAGCTCACGATATTCGCTGGCGCGCCGCAGCTATTGGCATTGTCGCTTATATCTTGCTGCTGCGTTTAATCTATTCCGGTTTAGCCCAACTCATCCCCGACGAGGCATACTACTGGCAATATGCGCAGCACATGGATTTGAGTTTCTACGATCATCCGCCGATGGTGGCTTGGTTGATTTGGCTAGGCACATCCATACTGGGTCATAACGAATTCGGTGTGCGCATCGGAGCATTGTTCTGCGGCATGATCACGATAGGTTATCTCTATGCATTGACAAACAACCTCTACGATAAATCAACCGCGATGCGCGCGGTTTTATTGCTGGTTATTTTGCCGATCGGGTTTGCCACCGGCTTGGCCATGCTTCCCGACACACCGTTGATGGCCGCCTGGGCCGCGACACTTTACTACATGGAGCGTGCGTTAATCGCAAACCAACGCACAGCCTGGTTGGGCATGGGAATCGCTTTCGGTTGCGGCCTGCTCTCCAAATATACACTGGGTTTGTTAGGCATTGCCGCATTGGTGTTTGTTATCATCGATCCGACGGCACGCCGTTGGCTGATGAGACCGCACCCCTACTTTGCCGCTTTAATCGCAACGCTGTTTTTTTCTCCGGTAATTCTGTGGAACCTCAACCACGAATGGGCATCTTTCTCATTTCAATCAAATCGCGTTATCGACGACGGCAGTTACGATTTTGCCGTGCATTATCTCATTGCCCATATCGCTGTGCTACTCACCCCGATCGGTTTCATTGCCGCAATTATTGCGTTATTTGCCATTAAAAAAGACATCGCATCGCAGATTGAGCATAGACGTCATTTATTCGTACAAGTTTTTACCGGTGTTCCATTTTTCATTTGCCTCCTGCTCAGTACCTTCGATCAGCCGCGCTTCCATTGGACCGCTCCTATTTGGCTAGCCATTCTCCCCACGATGGCCTGGATGATTAACAGCACCGATCACCTCCATGCTTTGATTGCGAAAATCAGAGTCGGCTGGCAGTACACTATCGTTATTTGTGTTTTTACTTACGCTTTTGTTTTGCATTACGTGGTATTGGG
>SXJH01000152.1 GCA_005779435.1 Nitrosomonas sp.
GATCAACGCCCGCGCAATCGCCACGCGCTGCAACTCGCCGCCGGACAATTGGCGCGGAAAATGAGGCCCGCGACCGTGCAGACCCACTTGTTCCAGCATCCGGCCGACGCGCTGCGTGGCTTCGCCGTTCAACAGCAACGGTAACGCGACATTCTGCGCCACCGTCAAATGCGGCAACACATGAAACGCCTGAAAAATGAACCCGAACTGCTCGCGCCGCAATCGCGTCGCGGCATCGTCATCGAGCGATGAAATCGCCGCGCCGTCGATCAGCACCTCCCCAGAATCCGGCGTATCCAGCCCGGCGATCAGATTCAACAACGTCGATTTGCCCACCCCAGATTCCCCCATAATCGCGACGTAATCGCCCGCAGGCAAGCGATAGCTCAAATCGGTCAGAACCTTCCGCCCTTCGGCGTAACCTTTGGTGATATGGTGTAATTCCAGCATAGTCGATGATAGTGCGGCAATTCGTTGAAAAGAGGATGGCCGGGAATGCTGAAAGACTATACAGCCAGCGCCGGGCCAAGGTATGCTTAACTGTACCACGTAACCGCAACAATTTTAAAAATCAAAAAAAGAGGAGAAAAATCATGACACGAGCCAGCGCACGTCATATTCTGGTCAAAACCGAAGAGCAATGTAACAGCCTGAAAGCCGAAATCGAAAGCGGCGCCAGTTTCAGCGAATTGGCGCAACAACATTCGCTGTGCCCGTCCGGCAAGCAAGGCGGCGAGTTAGGCGAATTCGGACGCGGACAAATGGTGAAGGAATTCGACACCGTCGTATTCAGCGCACCGGTCGGCGAAGTGCAAGGGCCGGTCAAAACGCAGTTTGGGTATCATTTGGTGGAGGTGACGGAGCGGAGGGATTAGCGTTGTCCGTTGGGTATGCTTCTTTGGGGTGGTTTGCGTCATTTCGGACATCTAATTGTAGGGGAGGAATAGTGACAAGCCGTTTCTTTGCTGATCCTGAGCCCGTTTTAGGGACTCTTGCGCGTTTATTCGCTGCTGATGGTGCGGCGAAAGAGGTCGCAATTTTAACTTACCTCCCGCCGCTCCAGCTTGCCGGTTACGCGAAACGTTAGATCTCGACCTGCTAGCAGATAGATAGCCATATTTTTATATGGAATTTTACACGCCGCTCTGCTAAGCTGAGTTCATGAAGAAAACTCGGTTTGAGTGGGATGAAAACAAGGATGCTGAAAACCAGGTAAAACATGGAATACCGTTTTCTCTGGCACAGTATGCCTTCGCCGATCCCCGCCGTGTCATAGCCGAAGACCTCGCTCACAGCGAAACTGAAAAACGCTACTTTTGTTTCGGCGAGGTCGATGGCGGCATTCTCACCGTCCGCTTTACCTATCGCGGCAGTGTGATTCGTATATTTGGCGCCGGTTACTGGCGAAAGGGAAAGACAATTTATGAGCACGAAAATCAAGTACACCGATGAGCCCATTGAGGCCAAGGTCATTCAAGACTTTCTCCCGCCCCCCGAAGAGCTTGCCTTTCGGGAGGAAGGAGTGAAGGTGACCATAGCTCTTAGCAAGAAGAGCGTTGAGTTCTTCAAGGCCGAGGCCACAAAACACCATACCCAATATCAGCGCATGATTCGCAGGCTTATCGATAGCTACGTGGATGCCTATGACAAACCTCTAACATCGCGCTCAACTCGGACTGCCCGTAAGCGGGCGTCCGGTTAGCTTGCACGTTGGGTGCCATTGCGGCTCTGGTCATTGCGCCCGAAATATCTTGACCCGCAATGTCTAGTGGCGCTGTGGCGGGAGGCGACCTGGAATAATTCAGTGTTTCCTTGGCACAATGAGGGTATAAGTGTTGCCGGTTCGCATAGTTAACCCAATTCGAAGCTCGTGATACTAAAAATCTTTTGCAATGGCAGTTCCGGAAATTCGCCTGCGTACATTCTCGCCGTTTCAAATGAAAATTGCATGCCGTGCTTGTGTGCGAGATCAATCGCTTCCGTGTTGGGTTCGGGCGCGTCTAAATAAATCGCGGTTCCCGCAGGTATTTTGGATGTCAGCGCTATCAATATTTCATGGGCGATGGCGGGGGTTTCGGCGTTCAATGGCCCTATCTTGTAGTCTGATCTGCAGGCCCTGATCACTCCGTATCCCTGCAGTTTTTCATGCATAAAGAATCCAAAAGAAAAGCTGCCGGGTTGGGCGATCCATTTTTTGAGAAAGTTTTCTCTGTCGGCAGGGAAGAAATTTTTATCGTATTCGTGTACGGATGAAAAGTTGTCTACGGATAATATTCTGATATTTGGCGATAAATTTTGATTTGTTTTGCTCGTTCCGGCAAATCGCATATTTCTGTGCGCGAATCGGAATCCGGATTTTTTATAGTTGTCTTGTTGGGCGACGACGCCATCCAGTCCGATGGTCCGTTCTGCCAAATAATCAAGGCCCTTGTTCCATATTTGTATGCCGTAACCTTTTTTTCGGTACTCCGGTTTGACAATGTATAAACCGGCAAATCCAAAGTGTGCGCCGTATCTTACCGCTGCCATGGCGGCGACCGGGGTATCGCCGATTTTTCCCATAAAGAAGCCGGTTGGATCGGCGGCATAAAAACAGTCGGCATCGTGCAAGCCCGGATTCCAGCCTTCGATGGCCGCCCAATCGATAGCGGTATCGATTTCCTCGCGCGACATGGTTGTTATTGCGTAATTGTGCGGTGCCGGTATCATAAATCGCGATCGATAAGAATTGAGCTTGAGATAAAGCAATATGTTACGCCATAAATCGTATTTAATGCGCTTCGTTCATTGTTGCCGTCTTGGCAAAGTGGCGATCCGATTGCGCCGGGCGGTTGTGCTGTGCAATGATGGCATGGAGACCGGTTTCGGTTGCGCAAATGTTTTTTTAACCGCCTGTCAGGCGGCCAATTCTTAAAAGGAGTATTTTCGATATGCGATTAATCGGCGGTTTGTCACGAATTGTTTTAATCGTCGCGGTATCCGCGTTGTTGTCACCGGCGTTGTCTTTGGCACAAGAGCGCTCAATCGGCAGGGTTGCGGTGTTCGGTACGAGTTTGAGCGATCCGGGCAATGCGTTTACTGTGTTTTCCGATCCCGCTGCTTTCGGCTTGGATCAAAGTTGCGATTTCGATGCGCCGTCCAATACGCCGCCATACGATTCGCTGGACGATTTTCTCGTGCCGGTCAGCAGTTATGCAAAAGGCGGACATCATTTTTCCAACGGTGCGACATGGGTCGAGCAATTTGCGCTGGGTACGCATTTTGCGGGCAATGTGCGGCCCGCGTTGCGAAGCGCTGCTTTGAAAGCGAGTAACTATGCTGTTGGCGGAGCCAGGGCTGCCGATTTTGCTTGCAGATATAATTTCAACGATCAGTTGAGCGCTTATCTCGCCGATTTCCCGGTAACGTCAGCCGATACGCTGATCGTGATTGAAATCGGCAGCAACGATGTGCGGGATGCGTTGGCCGGGGTGACTGCCGGTCAAGATCCATCGGCGGTGATTGGCGCCGCGCTGGGCAATATTCAGCACACGATTCAAGTATTGTACGGCCAAGGCGCGCGGAAGTTCTTGCTGGTGAATGCGCCGAACATCGGGGCGACGCCTGCGGTCAGGATGATCGATAACGCATTCGGCGGGCAGGGGCTGGTCATTGCTGCGGCGAACGGCCTGGCGGTCGCTTTTAATACGGGACTGATGAGCGTGCAACATGGCCTGAATGCAGGATTGCAGGGTATCGATATCAAGCTGCTGGATCTTTATGCTTTGTTAAATGAGGTGCTTGAAACACCGGAAGCCTTTTCAATCGGCAATACGACCGATGCTTGCGTAACTCCCGGCGTTGCGCCGTATCAATGTGAATTTCCCGATGCTTACTTGTTTTGGGACGGCGTGCATCCGACCAAGGCAGTGCACGGCATTGTGGCCCGGAAAGCGGCGGAGCTTGTCTTGACGGAGTAGGCGCTATCGAATCGCCCCGCCTCGTCTTATTCCGGGGGGGTGAATGAATGAGCGTGTGCTTTCATCGGCGGTGTCCTCGATGGCCTCCGCTGCGATGACCGCCGAAGTGTTTGTGGCCGCCGGAGTGCCGATGGCTGCCGATGAAGTGTTTATGTCCGCCATTGTGATGGATGTGTCCGCCGATGTAATGCCTGGGGGTGTTCACATAACCCTGGGTGCTGTAATAAATCGACGGTTGGTGTCCGTAGCCATAAGCGGTTCCCCGGTAATATCCCGCGCTGCCATAATAAGGCGTGGCCACGCAGCCGGTGAGAAAAAGCAAGCCGGCGATGACGGCGACGATTAGCATTTTTTTCGTGTTCATGACATTTCTCCTGTGATTCAATGCCGAATCGTTCCGGCATTTCGGTTTCGATTGTGCGGTCTTTGGGCTGAATAGCGGCTGAATGCAAAACGGTTGTTGCCGGACGCATGCTATTTTTTGAAAAATACGGTGTAAGCGATGACTTATTTATTGAACGATCCAACGAAGTTTGCGGATGAACTGGCCGAAGGGTTTGTGGCGGCGCATCGCGGCAAAATATGTGCAGTCGATGGCGGCGTGATCCGCTTGCATAAGGCGAAACCCGGCCAGGTCGTGCTGGTGATCGGCGGCGGCTCCGGGCATTATCCGGCCTTCGGCGGATTTGTCGGACAGGGATTGGCGCACGGCGCTGCGATGGGAAATGTATTCGCGTCGCCGTCGGCACAGCAGATTTGCAACGTGGCGCAGGCTGTGGATGCCGGTGGCGGCATCCTGTTTTGCTACGGCAATTATGCCGGCGATGTGCTCAATTTCAACCAGGCGCAGCAGCGGCTTCGTGCGATGGGGATCGACGTGCGGTCGGTCGTTGTAACCGACGACATCGCTTCGGCGTCTATCGCAGAGAAGCATAAACGCCGGGGCATTGCCGGTGCTTTGCCGGTTTTTAAAGCTGCGGCTGTTGCCGCCGATGCGGGAAAATCGCTGGACGAAGTATTTCGTATTGCAACAGAAGCCAATGAACGCGTGCGGACGCTTGGCGTCGCATTTTCCGGTTGCACATTGCCCGGCGCCGGTAAGCCTTTGTTCGAGGTTGCCAGCGGGAAGATGGAAATCGGCATGGGCATTCATGGCGAACCGGGTATCTCTCGCATGGATGCGCCAAGCGCCGACGGTCTGGCGGAAATTCTGGTCAGCCGGCTGCTGGTTGAGATGCCTTCGATGATCGAGGATCGTCGCGGTGCGCGCATCGGCGTGATACTCAATGGTCTTGGTGCGGTGAAATACGAAGAATTGTTTGTGGTCTATCGCAAGGTCGATCGGTTGTTGTCGGCGCATGGATTAACCATTGTCGAGCCTGTGGTGGACGAGTTGATCACCAGTTTCGACATGGCGGGCATTTCGCTCACCTTATTCCGGATGAACGATGAGCTCGAACAAACCTGGCTTGCCGCAGCGGATACGCCCGCATTTCATCGCGGTAATGTTGTGCAGTCCAATGAAAATAAGGCCGATCCGTTGCAACTCGGCAATCGACAGCGGTTAAAAACCGGTTCCGCCGTTTCGCAAGCGACCGCAACGGTCGTGCTGGCGGCTCTGGAGGCGGCTTATGCGGCGATTGACGCAAAGCGGGAGGAATTGGGGTGTTTGGACGCGATTGCGGGCGATGGCGATCACGGCATCGGCATGCAACGCGGACTGGCTGCGGCCGTCGCAGCGGCCAAGGAAGCGCTCGATGCCAAAGTCGGCGCGGGGACATTGCTTACTGTTGCGGGCGATGCCTGGTCCAATCGGGCGGGCGGCACGTCGGGTGCATTGTGGGGGGTGATTCTGCGCAGTCTCGGTGGCGCGCTTGGCGACGAAGCCCAGCCGGATGTGACGGCCATTGCTGACGGTATCGCCGCCGCGCTTCGCGGCGTAACCGATCTCGGCAAAGCGCAATTGGGCGATAAGACGCTGGTCGATGTTCTGCATCCAATCTCGGTGTCGATGGATTCGAGCGCATCGCGCAATCTTTCGATGGACGCTGCCTGGAATGCCGCCGCCGATGTTGCCGATGCAGCAGCCCAAGCCACCGGAAATCTGCTGCCCAAAATCGGGCGCGCCCGGCCTCACGCGGAGAAAAGCATCGGTACACCCGATCCCGGAGCCGTTTCGATGGCGCTGATCGTTCGTTCGATAGCCATTGCGCTTAAAAAGCACTGCACGACGTTTGGCGACGTTTGAAAATTGATCCTGGCGGCAATTAAAAGTATCATGGGTGTGTAAGCGTTTTCCGGTATCGGGTCGGTGATTTTTTCTGAAGGATCTCAAGCGCCGTTATTACGGTTTGAATAGCATATTCTTATCATGCAAGAAAATTCCATTGCCGCAACAATGCAAAACAATACCGCCGATGAATCGGATTCGGGGCATCGCGTGATTTGTATTCGCGCACAAGATTCGCACTATGCGATCGGGCTTGAGTATGTGGAATGCGTATTGCCGTTGATGGAATTGCAGCCGGTTCCCGGCGGCGCTTATTATTTGGCGGGACTGATGGATTTTCGCGGCAAAGGCCTCGCCGTGGTCGATTTGGGATTGTGGCTGGGATTGAATCATGCGCAGCCCTACGATCTGGATACGCCGGTAATCGTGTGCGGCAATGGAGAGGCGCACATGGCCTTTATTGTGGATGAGATTGTGCGGATTGAAGCAGTCAAGCCGGAGGCTGTTCATATGCAAGGATTGTTTAAAGCGGGTGCGGCGCCGTTCGAGGCTTCCTTGAAACTGAACAGCGGCATTGCGTTGCTGTTGGATATGCCGCGCATTCTTAATGTTAATTTCACCGCAGTGAATGCCAGCGTTCCGGCGAGGGCGTTTTTCTAAGCCGGGCATTTAGCGGCATGCCGGGGATGAATCCTGATGACACTGCAAACCGATCAGCCTTCCGTAAAGAATCAGCCGGTTTTTCTCTCCGTTACCGAAGAAGCGTTGCATGCCTTGATCATCCGGCGTACCGGCATTGTTTTGCGGGATTTTCAAATACGGGCGTTGCGCCAGGCGCTGGCCGAAGTATGCACGAGTTTCGGGTATGGCGACGAGGCGTCGCTGCTGCAGGAATTGAGCCGGAAACGGAGTTCTGCGCCGGAATTTGAGTTTTTGCTGACGCGGATCACGATTGGGGAAAGTTATTTTTTTCGTCACGCGGAGCAAATGGCGCTGCTGCGCGATGAGTTGCTGCCGGAGCTGATCGCCCGCAAGCGGCGCGATCGGGATTGTTCGCTGCGGGTGTGGAGCGCGGGGTGCTCAAGCGGGCAAGAGATATATAGCTTAGTCATTACGTTGTACGAGCTGTTGCCGGATATCGATGACTGGAATCTCCATTTTCTGGCGACGGATATCAATAAAAATGCATTGGCCGATGCGATTCAGGGGCGCTACAAGGAATGGTCGTTGCGCGAGACGCCGGAAGCCATCGCAAAAAAATACTTCAACGAAAGCCGGGGCGAATATCAACTACGCGACGATATTTGCCGCCGGGTCAAATTTGCTTATCTGAATTTGGCGGAAGATGTTTTCCCTGCTTTGCATACCGACACCAATGCAATCGATATCATTTTGTGCCGGAACGTATTCATTTATTTGGAACCGGAGTCGATTCGGCGCATCGTGCAGCAGTTTTCCGAATGTTTGGTGCCGGATGGTTTGTTGTTTCTGGGGGTGTCCGACTTTGTCGATAAATACCCCGATGAACTAACGCATATCCAACGGGGAAGTTTCTTTTATTTCGAGCGAGAATCCGATGGCTGCCGCGAATTTCCGGCTGTGCCGCCAAGCGGGGTTTGTGCGATAGAACGCGATATCGCCAAGAATGTGTCCGGGATTGAACGAGGCGAAGAACGAATTGCTTGCGAACACAACGCTCAGCTTAGCGAAGCTTTTACGCAAGATTCCAGCCCTGTCGATTGCCTGCGCGCCGGACGCTGGCATGACACTTTGCTGGCGGTCGATAGGGCGTTCAGAACGGCAGGGGAATCGGCGGGTTTGCTGCAAATAAAATCCAAGGCGCTTGCCAATTTGGGGCGGTTGGACGAAGCCTTGCAAAGCTGCCGCAAGAGCCTTGCGCTAAATCCGGTCGATAAGCACATTTACCTGCTGCAGGGTACAATTCTGCTGGAGAATGCGCGGTCGAACGAGGCGGAAGAGGCTTTCCGCAAGGCGATTTTTTTGGATTACACGTTTCCGGAGGCGCACTACCAATTGGGGTTGCTGTTGATCAACCGGGGGGATCGAAAAATGGGATTGAAATGCCTGTCATCCGCGCTGACTCACGCAAAAAAACAATTGCCGCACCATGAGGTGCATAACGCGCCGGGCATGTCTTATCAGCGGTTCGTGGAAATCATTCAAAATGAGATGAGTATTTATGTCGGCGCAGCCTCCCGGATACAAAATAACGGATAGCGCAATGGACGTTCAGCAAACCGCAATGCAATCCAAGATTATCGGCGTCGTCCAATTGAAAGGCGGCGCCGGGCGTTCGACGATAGCGACCAATGTGGCGGCAGCCTTGTCGCAGCAGTTCCCGGTTACGCTGATCGATTGCGATCTGCCCCAGGGCACCAGCGCATCCTGGGGGGCGATCAGAGCGGAAAACGGGCGGATGGGTAATTTACACATCGCTACCGCATCGGATCATCGGGAATTGATCGACAAGGTTCGGGAATTCAGCCGGACGCAGGCCTTTATCCTCATCGACGGGCCGCCGCGCGTTGCCGAGATTACGCGCGCCATTCTGGTGATGAGCGATTTATGTTTGCTGCCCTTGGGAGCGAGCGCCGCAGAAATCTGGGCGTTGTCCGATTTGTACGCGACAATCGACGAAGCGCGCCGGGATCGTTACCAAGCGGATGCGCGCATCGTATGGAATCGCTATCGCAAGCAAACGCGCTCGGCCAGGGA
>SXJH01000153.1 GCA_005779435.1 Nitrosomonas sp.
ATAACTGGGCAGCAAATTAAATTATGTGGTTACTCGCAGTCGAAGCGGCGGTGGCATTGGGTTTGTTTCTTTTTATTATCTGGTGGACCATGTTTTCGGGTAAGAAAAAGAAAAACGATAAAACCAAAGACGAATAGTTGCAATCACGGCTGCATTATAGCTTTTCCGGTACAAACGCACTCGATCACACAGGATTCTCGATATCGATAAATCGATGCCGGATGCCGAATTGTTGCGCGACATGATCGCCGAGCGCTTGCACGCCGTAACGCTCGGTGGCGTGGTGTCCGGCGGCAATAAACGCAATGCCGGATTCGCGCGCGGCATGGACGTTGTGTTCGGAGATCTCGCCGGTGATATAGGCATCGACATCCTGCCGAATCGCCGCATCGAAATAATCTTGCGCACCGCCGGTGCACCATGCGATGCACCGGATGATTTTACCGGGATCGCCAATCACCGTCGGCTGCCGCGATAACGTTTGCGCTATTTTTCCGCGCAACGCATCCAGCGTCATGGCATCGCCGAGCTCCCCGCGCATCATGATATCCTGTCCGCCGAAACGCCCGGTTTCGACAAATCCCAGTTTCTGCCCCAACAAAGCGTTATTGCCGAGCTGCGGATGCGAATCCAACGGCAAATGATACGCGTACAAATTGATTCGGTGATTCAGCAACAAAGCGATGCGACGGCTTTTCATGCCTGTAATGCGTAAATCTTCGCCGCGCCAGAAATAACCGTGATGCACCAAAACGGCATCGGCATCGGCTGCTATCGCCGCCTGAAGCAGATCAAGCGAAGCGGTCACCCCGCTGATCAGCACGTGGATTTGATCGCGCCCTTCCACTTGCAGCCCATTTGGGCAATAATCATGAAAATGGGATATATCCAGCAGTTGATTCAAGTAATTTTCAAGTTCGTTGCGATGCATTGATTTTCTCCTCGGCGCATATACTACACCGCATGGATTCATTACCGTAACGATTTTATTGGAGGGTATTCTTGCCTTGATGTACAGACTTTGGTTGTTTTTTGCGCAAACGGCGACTGTTTTGCTGGCTATATTTTTCGTGGTCTCCACACTGCGCCCCGATCTGTTGTCGTGGCGGCCGCGCGGCGAGGTGGTAACTATCACGCAGGTTGCGCCTGCGGTAACCGCCGACAGGCCGGACAGCTATGCCAAAGCGGCCGAAATCGCCATGCCGTCGGTGGTCAACGTTTTTACCAGCAAGGAAGTCAAGGAATTGGCTCCTCCATTATTGGACGATCCGACATTTCGCCGCTTTTTCGGCGAGCAATTTGAATCCAGACCGAAACGCACTTTCAGTTTGGGGTCGGGTGTAATCGTCAGTCCCAGCGGTTATATTTTAACCAATCATCATGTCATTGAGGCTGCCGATGAAGTCGAAGTGGCATTGATCGACGGCAGAAAAGCCAAGGCAAAGCTGATCGGCTCTGACCCCGAAACCGATTTGGCGGTGTTGAAAATCAAAATGGAGGATTTGCCCGCGATGGTATTCGGTCAATCCCAGCAAGTTAAAGTGGGCGACGTCGTGCTGGCCCTGGGAAATCCGTTCGGGGTCGGGCAAAGCGTCACTATGGGCATTATCAGCGCATTAAGCCGGAGCGGCGTGGGAATCAATACGTTTGAAGATTTCATCCAAACCGATGCGGCGGTCACTCCCGGCAATTCCGGCGGCGCACTGACAGACGCTTCGGGCAATTTGATCGGCATCAACACGGCGATCTATTCGCGTAGCGGCGGGTCGTTGGGTATCGGGTTCGCGATTCCGATTCACGTCGCCAATCAAATCATGGAGAAAATCATCCAATCCGGCAGCGTCATTCGCGGCTGGCTGGGTGTCAGCATGCAGGATCTGACCGAAGAATTGGCGGAATCGTTCGGCTTAGAAAATCTATCCGGTGCTTTGATTGCCAGTGTGTTGAAAGACGGCCCGGCGGATAAGGCGGGTATCAAGCCGGGCGATATTCTGATCGCAATCGAAGGCAAGTTGCTGAAAAATTCGTCGGAAATGCTCAACCAGGTGGCGGCATTGCCGCCCGGCGATACGGTTACCGTCACCGTTATCCGCAATCATCAGGAAAAATCGTTTCCGGTGAAAGTGGGCGTGCGCCCCAAACAGCGATGATCCGGCGCAAAATCGCAATCTTCCATTAATCGATCATGAAAAATTTACTGCCTATCAACGGCCTTTGGCCCGTCATCGCACAATGGTTCAGCGCCAATATTCTTGCGCTGGGGCGTGAAATGCGCCTCTCCTATCTGCCGCCGCTGATGGTGTACGTTGCGGCGGGAATCTCCGGGTTGACCGGTATCGTCGGCATGTTCTACGTCAAGGAAAAGCTCGGGCTTTCCGCCGAATTTTTAGCGATGCTGGGATTCTGGATGATGTTGCCGTGGGCGATCAAAATGCCTTTGGGGCATCTGGTCGATTTGATTTGGCGCTGGAAAGGGTTGCTGGTGTACCTGGGAGCCAGCTTGATCATGTCGAGCCTGCTGATCATGATCGGATTATTGGGACACACCGAAGCGATGGCCGAAGTCGCGCCGGTTGAAACCTGGTATGTAGTGTCGGCGCTGCTTGCGCCTATCGGCTATGTGCTGCAAGACGTGGTTGCCGATGCGATGACTGTCGAAGCGGTGCCGCGCGTGGATGAAAACGGCCAGAAACTGAACCCGGAAAAACGCAAGCTGATGCATGTCACGATGCAAACGCTGGGCCGCATTGCCATCATCGGCGGCGGCGTGCTGGTATCGGTGGCCAATGTTTTTTTGTTGCGCGATGCCGGCTCTCTGCCCGAAGCCGAAAAAGAAGCCGTGTATCTGCTGGTTTATCAACTGGCGCTGATTATTCCGGTCGTTTCCGTTTGCGGCGTGGTATTCGCCGCTTGGCTGCAGCGGCAGGAACGCAAGCGTTTTCTTGCTCAGGGGCATAGCCGCGAACACGTCGATACCTTGCTTGGCGCACATGTAGAAACACCGGCAATAAACTGGTGGATACTCGGCGGCGGGTTGGTTTTTACCGTCATGTCGCTGAGTGTCGGCATCAGCGGCGTATCCGGCGGCGAAGAAATCGTGTTTATCGTCTCGATGGCGATTATTGTTTTTCTGATGTGGCGGTTGACCGGGGAGCTTGAACCGGAAGCGCGCAATGTACTGGTCGGAACCGCGATCATGATCTTCGTTTTCCGCGCCATTCCGACACCGGGTGCGGGCGCTACCTGGTGGATGATCGATGCATTGGGTTTCGATCAGCAATTTCTAGCCGTGCTGTCGTTGGTCGGCGCGATACTGACACTGTTCGGCATGTTCATATTCCGCCGTTTCATGGCCGAGCGCTCGATTGCCTATATCATCGTTTTCCTGACCATAGCCGGCACTTGTTTATCGCTGCCGATCATCGGCATGTATTTCGGCGTGCATGAATGGACTGCCGCCATGACAGGCGGTGTCGTCGATGCGCGTTTCATCGCTTTGATCGATACCGCGCTGGAATCGCCGTTGGGTCAGATCGCAATGATACCGATGCTGGCGTGGATCGCCAATTCGGCGCCGGAAAAACTCAAAGCGACATTTTTTGCCGTGATGGCGTCGTTCACCAATCTGGCGTTGTCGGCTTCGCAACTCGGCACCAAATATCTCAATCAGATGCATGAAGTCACCCGCGAGGTGAAAGACGCCGCAGGCCAGATCGCAGTTCCGGCGGATTACAGCGAACTGGGGCATTTGCTGATTACGGTAACGCTCATCGGTTTTGTGTTGCCGCTCGTCACCATTTTGATCGTAAAGCATTCGCGCTTCCGTAACGCCTGATTCCGGTCGATTCGCAAATTGCCGTAATTCTTGTTGCGCCCGACATGATTACTGAAATTGCCCGCGTGCAAGGTATAATCCGCTATTTTTCAACCGCAATCACACCATGACCCAAGAAAATCAACCAACCGCCGCACCGGATGAAAATCAAATTATCGCGGAACGGCGCGCTAAACTGACCGAGTTGCGGCAATCGGGCAACGCTTTCCCGAACACTTTCCGGCGCGATCAATTCGCATCGGTATTGCACCGGCAATTCGGCGAATCGTCCAAGGAAACGCTGGAAGCGCAGCCAACGGCCGTCAAGGTGGCAGGCCGCATGGTGTTGAAGCGCGTCATGGGCAAGGCCAGTTTTGCCACAATCCAGGATATGAGCGGGCGCATTCAATTGTATATTTCCGACGATCATACCGGCGAAGCGGTGCATGCGGCATTCAAGCACCACGATTTGGGCGATATTCTCGGTGCGCAAGGGAC
>SXJH01000154.1 GCA_005779435.1 Nitrosomonas sp.
CTTGGGTTTTTCGTCGGCCACATTAACCGGTTCTTCCGGTATGACCGGTTTTGTTGGCGTTTGAGGCGCTTCGGCGGTCAATTGTGCCGGATTCTTTTCCGCCGTGTTGGCAATTTTCTCATTCGATAGGAATGGATTTTGCACAAAACTGAGGTACAACCAAATGGCAATGGCGCTGGCTATGCCGAGAGCATAACCGACGAATCCGCCAAAAAAGGCCGATCCGCCTTTTTCCGGTTTGGAAGTGGATGGTTTGCGGGTCTTATAATCTCGGCTCATAATTTACTTTATGTAGTAACTTACTTACATTTTATCAGGTGCACTAACACCTAGTAACTTCAAACCATTATTTAATACTTGGCGAATTGACGCAATCAATGCCAGCCGGGCATGTTGAACGGGGATCTCGGGAACGAGAAATCGCGTTGAATTGTAGTAACTGTGAAATTCTCCGGCCAATTCTCTGAGGTAAAAAGCAACGATATGCGGCGAAAACTCTTTGGCGGCCATCTCCACGGTATCCGGATAATCGATCAGTTTTTGCAGCAAAGCCAGTTCAGCCGGGCTTGATAGTTCCTCCGCATTGGCATGGGGCAATTGCACCAGTTCGTCGAAGTTACCATCCCATTGCGCCAGTACGCTACAAACCCGTGCATGCGCGTATTGTACATAATAGACTGGGTTTTCGTTGCTTTGCGATTTGGCCAGATCCAAATCGAAATCCAAGTGTTGATCGCTTTTACGCATCACATAAAAAAACCGAGCCGCATCCTTACCCACTTCGTTTCGCAATTCGCGCAAGGTTACAAATTCGCCGGAACGTGTCGACATCGGCGCTTTTTTGCCGTCGCGATAAAGCACGGCAAATTGCACCAGCGCAATTTCAAGTTTCGCGGGATCGAGACCGAGTGCTTGCAATGCGCCTTTTACACGCGGAATATAACCGTGATGATCCGCGCCCCAAATATTGATGACCTGATCGAAACCGCGCTCGAATTTGTTCAAATGGTAGGCGATATCCGAGGCAAAATAGGTGAATTGCCCGTTTTCCCGTTGCACCACGCGATCTTTCTCGTCGCCGAAATCGGTGGAGCGAAACCAGGTGGCGCCATCCTGTTGATAGAGGTAATGTTTGCTTTGCAGCAACTCGATAGCACGCGCTACCAATCCATTGTTAAACAGCGATTGTTCGGAAAACCAAACGTCGAACTCAACACCGAATTCCATCAAATCGTTACGGCAATCGCCCAATTGCTCGGTCAGCACAAAATTATGGATATACGCATAATCCTCGCCAAGGATTTTTTTTGCATTAGCGATGAGTTTGTCGAGCTGTTCGTCGGTATTGATCGCCGTTTCCCGTGTGCTTTCCGGTAAATCGTCGAGTAATAAATCGGGGTGATGCCGATAACGTTGCGCGTGCGCTTCGTAGATCAGTTGTGCCATCGTCTTAACGTATTCACCCTGATACGCGTTTTGCGGAAAAGGAATATGGATATCGTTCAACTCCAGATAACGCAACCAGGTCGATAACGTCAGGATGTCCATTTGGCGTCCCGCATCGTTGACATAGAATTCGCGCAAAACATTAAAACCGGCAGCAGCCAAAACATTGGCCAAGCTCGCACCAAATGCGGCACCGCGGCCATGGCCGACATGCAAAGGGCCGGTAGGGTTGGCGGAAACGAATTCCACTTGAACCTTCTTGCCTTGTCCGAATTGGCTGTGCCCGTAAGCTTCCTTGCTTTGCAGTACATATTGCAAATATTGCTGTTTGGCGGAGTTCTTAAGAAACAGATTGATGAATCCGGCACCGGCAATTTCCACTTTATCCAGATGAGGAGAGGGGGGAAGGGCTTCGATCAATAAGTTTGCAACGTCACGCGGGTTTTTATGCAATGATTTGGCCAACTGCATAGCCAGATTGCACGAATAATCGCCATGATTGGCTTGCTTGGTTCTGGTCAATTCAATGCGAATTGCCGTATCGGGTGGCGCGACAGCATGTGCCGCTTGCGCAAACAGTTCGCTGAAATGTGTTTTGAAATTGGGATAAACAGATGAAGTCATGAGCATGATAATCGTAAAATGAGCGCTATTTTAACAGGTGCAAAGGTCAGGCCAAAGATTGCTGGCGATGTGTCTCAAAAAGGCAAATGCCTGCGCTGACGGCGACATTCAAACTTTCAACGCTGCCCGACATGGGAATCCGTACCAGTTGATCGCACGATTCGCGCGTCAAACGCCGCATGCCTTTTTCTTCGGAGCCAAACACCCAGGCAACCGATCCTTTGATCGGGAAATGCGTTAAATCGAATTCCGCATCTTCCGCCGTACCGTAAATCCACACCCCTTGTTCTTTTAAGCGATTCATGGCGCGGACCAAATTGGTAACCGCGATAAAAGGCACGGTATCTGCAGCGCCACTGGCAACTTTGTATACTGCCGACGTCAATCCGACGGCGCGGTCTTTGGGGGCTATGATTGCATGCACGCCAAATGTGTCGGCCACGCGCAAACAAGCACCGAGATTATGCGGATCTTGGATGCCGTCCAGAATCAACAGTCGAGCGGGTCCGGTCAGCGTTTCCAGAATATCGTCGATGTCGACATGCTGTCGCGTGCTATCGATGCGAGCGGCTACGCCTTGATGGCGGTCGCTGCCGGTCATGACGGTAAGTTTCGAGCCTTCGCATGTAAGCAAGCGGATTTTCTTGCTTTCAGCCAGCTTGATCAATTCTTGCGCCCGCTGATCGGAACGTGCGGCATCGATCAAAATCTCTTTGATGCTATCGGAATTCTGCCGCAACCGGCTGGTCACCGCATGAAAACCGAAAATAAAATGAGTACCGGACACGGATTAAATTGGATTTTAGTTGGGAAATAGCAAAACCGGATTAGTGGGCAAACGCTTCTTCGGCGCCTATTGTAAAGCTATTTCAGACAGCTAGCGTGATTTCTTGCGGCGTGATGGGGCTTTTTGCGCGGATTTCTTTTCCGGCTCGGCTAAAGTGAAATCGATTTTGCTGGTTTCAAGATCGACGCGAACCAATTTCACACGCAGCCGATCACCCAGCCGGTATTGTTTGCCGCTGCGTTCGCCCAGCAGCACATGCTTGGTGGCGTCAAAATGGAAATAATCGCTCGGCAGCTCGGAGATGTGTACCAATCCTTCCACATACACGTTATCCAGTGCGACAAACAGGCCGAAGCCGGTTACGCTGCTGATCACGCCGTCGAAATATTCGCCGATTTTGTCCTGCATATAAAAACATTTGAGCCATGCCTCGACGTCGCGTGTGGCATCGTCGGCACGTCGTTCGGTCATGGAACAATGTTGTCCCAATTCGTTCCAATCGCCGGGTTGAAAAGTTTCACCCTTTAATACCGCTTTGATTGCACGGTGCACCAATAGATCGGGATAGCGCCGAATCGGTGAGGTGAAATGGGTATAGGCATCGTACGCAAGTCCGAAATGACCGGTGAGATCGGGGCTGTAAATGGCTTGCTGCAGCGATCTTAACATTACCGTTTGCAGCAACTGCGCATCCGGCCGGTCGCGTATTTTCAATAAGGTATCGGCATAATCTTTGGCGCTGGGTTTATTTTTGCCGCCCAATTGAATGCCGAATTCCTTGAGAAAATTCCGCAACACCTCGATTTTTTCCGGAGCCGGGCTTTCGTGAATGCGATAAAGCGTGGTTTGGCCGTGTTTTTGCAAGAAATCCGCCGCGCAGACGTTCGCCGCCAGCATACATTCCTCGATCAAGCGGTGCGCTTCGGTACGATGCACCGGCACAATTTTTTCGATTTTTCCTTGATCGTTAAAAAACATTTGCGTTTCGGTGGTTTCAAAATCAATCGCGCCGCGCTTTTTGCGCGCTTTCAGCAATGCATTAAAAAGCTTATAGAGCAATTGCAGGTGCGGTAACAGCGAAGCAAATTTCAATGCGTCGCCGCACTTCGCATCCTCCAGCATCGCCGTTACTTGTGTGTAGGTCAGGCGTGCGTGCGACAGCATTACCGCCGGATAAAAGGAATAATCGACGATTTCTCCGCTGGATTTGAAGCGGATTTCGCACACCATGCACAGCCGCTTTTGATCCGGATTCAGCGAACACAATCCATTGGATAATACTTCGGGCAGCATCGGGATAACACGACGCGGGAAATACACCGAATTGCCGCGATTGAAAGCTTCCCGGTCGATTGCATCGCGCGGGCTGACGTAGTGGCTGACATCGGCAATCGCAACATACAGTCGATATCCTTTGCCGTCCTTTTCGCAAAATACGGCATCGTCGAAATCCTTTGCGGTTTCGCCGTCGATGGTAACCAGCGGCAAGTGGCATAGATCTTTGCGGCCGGCCGCTTCTTTGTTCTGCACGCTCTTGGAAAATTTGGCCGATAGTTTTTCAATTTCAGGAGAGAATTCATGGGGTAAGTCGTGCTTGCGCAAAGCGATTTCGATTTCCATGCCGGGCGCGGTATAGTTGCCGAGAATTTCGATGATTTTACCGATCGGTTGTGCGTGCTTGCTGGGTTGCTTGATGATTTCCACCATCACGACTTGCCCGTCTTTGGCTTTTAGCGAATGCTCCTTGGCAATGAGAATATCCTGACTGATGCGCTTATTTTCCGCCACCACGGACAAAATGCCGTGATCGATATGCAATCGTCCCACTAACTGCGTGTTGCACGATTCCAGCACTTCCACAATCGCAGCCTCGCGGCGTCCGCGCCGATCCAACCCAATTTCGCGCACCAGCACCCGGTCGCCGTGCAGTGCTTTTTGCATCTCCTTGGCGCTTAGGTACAAATCCGCGCTGCCGTTATCGGGAATCAGAAAACCGAATCCATCGGCATGCCCCTGGATTCGGCCTTTGATCAAATCCAATTTTTCCATCACGCAAATATCGCCTTTGCGATTGCGGAAAATCTGACCTTCGCGCATCATTGCCGTCAAGCGGCGGTTGAACAGTTCCTCTTCTTTTTTGGTGATCGATAGCAGTTTATGCAATGCGCATTCGGCAACCGGGATACCTTGTTGCTTTAAAATCTGCAAAATATATTCCCGGCTTGGCAACGGATGCTCGTAGCGCGTTTTTTCACGCTCGTAATATGGATCCAGGCTACGCAGCTTTTGATTCTTCTTATTTGACAAAACAGTGTTTTCCTATAGAATTACGCGTTCTTCGGCAGCCTGACCTGGCTGCCCGTTGCCCAGATGGCGGAATTGGTAGACGCGCATGGTTCAGGTCCATGTGCCTTCGGGTGTGGAGGTTCGAGTCCTCTTCTGGGCACCATCAATACATTATAAGTAATTGAATATTCGATAATTAATTTTATCGAATTCAGTTTATATACCAAAGACTATACCGAAAAAAGAGTTGCTAGGGCTTTTTTGGTCATCCGAAACTTAAAATTTGGGCAAGAATTCAAATTTCAATCTTTCCTCAAGCTTATATCAGTTTTTTAAGACATGCGACCATTTTCTATTGAGAAGCCATTAATCATCCGTTCCGGCAAATAATTCTTTCAATCGGTTTTCCTGCCGTTCGATTTCAGCTAGAAATCCCTTCTCCTTCCGTTCTTTGTCGTGAACGAACCCCATTCCCAAACGAATATTCTGCAACAGATCTTCCAATTTAATTAAACGTCCATTAATCCGCTGTATTTCCAGCCCTGCCGCACGCCTGCAAGCTGTTGAACAATAGGACTTGCTGCGGCCGATTCGATTGGTTTCGGTTATTGGTTGCTTGCACTTTATACAGTTAGTCATCATAACTCCTTGCTTATAATAGAATATTGTCGTTCATTTCTCCAAGACCCCCCCCTACCTTTAATTCAAATTTCTGCGAACGAAGTTAAGCGAACGGTCTACACCTTAAAGGCTGTAGAGTTTTTGACCGCCCCCGGTATGTCATATTTACGCCTTGGATCGGTAGTCATTGCATGACTCGGGCGCAATCAGCACACGTTCGCCGATGTGAAAGGCTTCAAGCATGTGGTGCTGCTTGCCACAGATAAACCGATACACGGGGCGTTTATCGGTTTGGATCTTTTGCATGTCCATGTTCATACATCCTTGACAGCCTTTCCCCTGGTTTGCTGCTTTGGCAAATGGATGAATGACACGATACGGATCGACGCCATGCTTTAGGCACAGTATCGCCCATGATCGAATCTGTTCCGGTTGCGGCATGGTTTGCAGTTTCCAAATTGCTTCGAGTATTTCTTCTTTGGTAACTGTTGCTTTATTGCAACAAGTCAATAGCAAGGTAACGGCAATCGGATTAATCGGATGCGTTTTTGCTGCGCTGAAATTATCTGTCGCCACCCATTCACCGGGCGCATGATTTTCTTTTTCTTTCCTACCCCCCTGAAAATATGTCGGAACAGTCGGAACAGTCGGAACAAAATCTGAAGACCCGCATGAATGCTCGCTTTCGCTGTTCCGACATTGTGCGTTTTCTGTTCCGACAAACCCCGATTTGTTCCGACTTTTTGCATCATTTCCGGGTATTGGGTCAACATTTTCAGGCTTGATCAGCACATTCCAATCAATCATTTTGTGAACTCCAAATGGTCGGTAGGATGTGAAATACACGTTGCATACCGCAACCCGGAAGCCGTTTCTTTGTTGCTAAATTACGACCATCACCCGGCTTCATGTAACCCCGTTCGATCAGCAACCGAGCAACTGCGCGAGAATCGAAACCTTTGCAGATTTCAGCTTTGAACACTTCCGGCAAGCAAAAGAACTCCAATTCCCCCTCATGGTTCTTTTCACGGAAACCCGCACGGTTCAGCGTCTTTGGCGCATGGTTATCATCAGCGTTCGCCCGGTCGCTATCGGTAAAGCGTGCTTCACCGTGCAATTCCAGAAAATGCCCCACCTGTTCGATCATTGCCCGTTCTTCCCTGTTGCCTTCACCGCCGAAGGCTTGCAACCATGCCTTGAAGCAAGTGATACCGGCTTGCATCGCTTCCCCTGGTTGCCACCCGGTAATGCCCCAATTTGTAGCCAGTTCTCCCCCTGCGGCAATTAAAGAAAACCGGGAAGCGACACGTCTTACTTGACCGCTTGCCTGATCACTCAAAGTTGCTTTTGTGAATGCGGTCTCGCATTCTTTTAGCATCGGGATTATTTCTTGCCGCTTATCAATTAGATGCTTGACGAACTCAACAAACGCCACGCCGTAATACTTAGCGGCATTGGCGTTCAATGTTTCCGCAAACCTGGAAGGCAACTCAAAGCCGTGGATATTCTCAAAAGCGCCCATGCCTGCCCCTGAATCGGCCTGAATGTCGTTAAGTCTGATTTCAGCGCCCGCATGAACTCTTTTGCCTAATTCATTCAGGTGCTGTGCCAGCGATATTTCACCGGTGCTCAACAATATAGAACGCCATTTAATCAGGCGACGATTTCCGCCTTCTGCTTTATTACGATTTTTTCCGCTGCCATTGCCAAGCATGTAGAAAACCTCATTGGCAACTCTCGGGTCTAGCTGTTTTAGTTCATCCATCGCCAGAAGTGCGTCGGTATGCAACTGGGCAACGGTCTCCATCGAATTGTCGGTAGACCGCCACTGAAGCATGTAGTCAGCACCGCCACAAACAGACGAAGCAACGCGCAAAATCGTTGTTTTCCCGCAGCTTGAACTTCCCCTGAAATGAATTCCGGCATTCTCACCGCCAACCAGGTGAATCAATGGCGCACTAAACGCGGCGGAAATTCCAAACACCAGACGAGAATTCCCAATGCATAGGCCGGAAACCTTCTCTTGCCACTGCGCAAGAGAACCGCGTTGTTTGAATATAGGATCTTCCGGCGGGTTCGAGCAAAGCCATTCTTCACTACTCACCCCTAGGAAAGCATCATGAAAGAGATACACCATTTCATCGGCCTCACCATGCCAGCCGGAACGGTCGCTAATGCGAACATGTTTCTTGACTTCAGCCACCTGCAAATATTCAATCAGATACCGCTTCCCTTGCGGCTCAATATGCAATCCTTCGTTCAACAGCATAGACGTGATTTGCACTGCATCGCCGCTAAAATGTTTCATCGGTAAAATGATTTTCTTGGTGCGGCCATCCGGGTCATGAAATTGAACCAACAACCCCCAATCTTTGCCGTCTATCGTTCTGGATCGAGCCAGCACATGAAGCGGAGCGCATATTTTTCTGGGGCGAAATCCCCCGTCTCTTGTGTTTTCCAAAAGATAAACGCCGTCCGCGAACAATTCAAAGCCACGCCGTACGATTTCGGATTGTTTTTCATCCGACTTGCTGGCTGGCCGTGCTTCATCGACACCGCCGCCAACATCGGCACCAGGCAAGAATGCATCGTCACGCCGTAAAAACTCAGCGAATCGGTCAGCATCCCAGCCGCACGCCACCAAATCGGCGGCATCGTCACCCGGCTGCAATGGTTCACCGGCTGCGCGTTCCAGCCGGTCGATATTCAATACTCGAGCCGAACGGACACCCGCAGCCGTTAACCGCTTCACCAAATTACCGGCGGCATTCGTGCCGGGCAAGTCGTAATCCGGGAAGATCACGCAATCACGCCCGGTCAGCGGGGTATAATCGCTTTTCTCCACAGCCTGACTCCCGCCTTGCCAACATAAAACAGGATGATCAGGCAGCAGCTTTTGCAGGGCTTCCGCTGCCTTTTCGCCCTCAACAAACCAGCATTCGGCAACAGGAAATTGCACCAATCCCGGCAGGCCGTACAACGGGCGCAAGCCGGGCGGAACTTTGAACCGCCATTCGTACTTGTCACCTTTTTGCCAAAGTGTCAGCGGGCTGAATTGCTTCCTCTCACCCCTGGATTTGTCGTACCGGTCATGATAGAAATTGATGCGGCCATCTTGCGCAAGGTATGCGTAACGCCGTGATGGCTGCCCATGTCTTGAATGCGCAATCGGCGGCTCCGGTGCATCATTCGGAGCCGGCATGACGCACCGCCAGTCGCCGCCATCGCTGCCGCCACCCGGTGGAACCGGGGCGGCGTTCGTTTTTTCCGAATCGGGCAATGGTGAACTGTTGCCCGGTTTTTTTGAAACGGTTGTGGCGCGTTCTGGCGGGTCGGTTTCATCGGGCAGCCCCAGAAAAGCCGCCAACAGTTTAGCGGCGGCAAGCTGTGCCCCTTTGCCTTGGTAACTTTCCAAATACGCGACCAAGCTAACCAGATCCTCGCCCTTGGCATCATCGCCCACAGCAAAATCCTTCCATTTGCCGGAACGCCGATTGATCTTGAACGAATCCTCGCTCTTGTCATTGCGCATCGGATTCAAAACCACATACTCATTGCTTTCCAAATGCCCGCCTGGCACCCATCGATTCAAAACCGCATCGACGCTAGTCAATGCGGCTGCGGCCACCCTTTTAATGTAGGGGATTTTCGGCATCGCCACCCCCTTCAGGCCTTACAACTTCCTCAAGCCGGGAATAAATATCATTAATTTTTTCGAATAAGAGAAAAACGCGCTCATTCGCAAAGTTTAATATGCTGAAAAAACCACTTACCCAAATACTATTCAGATGTATTCGACCCGAATACCGGCTATCTTCATGAATTTTTCTGCTGAAATGGATTCCCGCAACTCTTCTCCCTGCGTCAATTATGAGAACTGCATCGTCAATCATTGAGGCGATTTCGGAATATTCTTCCTCATGAGAAGCATATTCACTTATTATTTCTCCGATTTTTCTCAATCTCGCTTTTGCAATATCTGCCACCAGAAAAATGCCGCGCATTTGATCTTCAGTTATGCTTGCATCGATATATTCACTATCAATTATTTCTAAACTATTTCCGGAAAAATCAACGGAATTGAGCACGCAATCAACGCCTGAAGCACACAAACGCGCCTCGCCCAAATGTTTCAGGCGGTCAATATCGCTGATTGATCGGGCTTTGGGATTTGTGAATTTTGATTCATTCATGGTCTATTGCTCCTTTTTACGGTTTCGGGAAAACCGCCACCCATGCGAGACACGGGCGGGCGGAAGGTTGCAGGGTTGACAGACCGGTTACGAGCACCGGCAGCCCGAAGGCTCCCCGCAATTCCGCCCTTAAAAACGAAGGCGCAATGATTACGGATATAGAAAAAGAAAAAGCCGCATAGCGGCCATATCCGCTCGTAATTCAGGCTGTCAAACCCGGTTTTCAATTTGTTGAAAACAGACTGAGCATAAACCGACAGGTGCGGCCAAGTCAATAAAAGATTTATCATTCACGCCCTCCGCTTGACCGTCGCTCTAGCCATTTGAAAAGATCATAAGCAAAGATATGTTCCTTCCGTGTGTGCAATGGATGATCTGCCATCCATTCATGCAACAGGTCACGAACCTGACCGGATGCGGGCGGAGATAATCTGCAATTGCACGATACAGCTATCTTTCCCGATGCCGGGACAACTTGATATGTCATGATTTCTCCCGGATCATTAAAGTGAAGCACGGATTTCCGCAATCAAATCGTCAAACGATTGACGCATGATCCCTGCGTGAAAATCGATTCCAGCCGCAACACATAACAACGCCAGCGCTTCGGGCGATTTTTCTAAAAGATCAACGCCAGATTCTTCTTTAATACGACGTCTGATTTTTATGAAATTTTCAACAACGGTTAAAGATGAATCTGCATGTATTTTTGAAATTATTTCTTCAGCAGGATGTCTCACCGCGCACCTCCCGCACGCTTAGCGGGTGTATCACCTTTGATCTTGTTATGTACCCAATTTTGGATTTCTGAAAATTTCCAGCGGCTTGCCGTACCAATTTTCACGGGTTGCGGAAATTCGCATTTCTGAATCTTTGAGTAAATGTAGGAAGATTTGAAGCCAGTAATACTCTCGACTTCATCCAATGAAATCAGCCGTTCAGGCGTGTTTAAAGGGTTCTGAAAATTTGATTCGGTTTGTTGCATATTCCCTCCGTATGGATTCGCTGCAACCCATTTGCAGCGTGAAGGCATAATGCAACTATTTGAAGTTGAAAAGGAAGATTGAAAGGGTTGCAACTATTAGGGTGAGACCCTTACAAAAATCCTTGAAGAATGGCTTGTTTACTAGATCTTAGGGGTGCGGGGTTTATTTCCACCAATTCTTGCTTTTGGTGTACGCATGATTGTATCCATGCTTTCGGCAATACGTTTCGACACGCCTTTATTTATCAACCAGGCTACCACAAGTTCCTTTTTGGGCGGCCTGTCGGTATCATGATTTTCCCAAAATTCTTGAATCGCTTCTCCAAGAATTTCCATCTCATGAGTTGTATGGCTTTCTGAAGCAAGATTTATTTCTTCAGTGGAATGACAAGCCGTTTTGTAATCCGATAATAACTTTTCCAGATTTTCCTTAGTGATTCCCAGCATATCAATTGTTATAGGATAAACCCCGCCAAGCTCTGCAATGGCATCATGCGGCAAACATCCATGACAAGAATGTGAATAGATTTCAAGACCTTTAATTTCTTCAGGTGTCAATGATTTGAGCGGATCAAACAGCGTGTATTCCCAGCCAACTTTAGGAATAAATTCAATCATTGGCTGATTGATCTCTGCTCTACCGTCTAGGAATATCTCTTTGAGATGCTTTAGATATAAAGGTGCAAAACGGATTTCACTTTTGAACACACGAACCAAGCCGCCAGCAATAATTTCATAGCTGACCGGGATAGGGTCTTTGATATCTGCTTGGTATCTATACATGCTGACTGCCGCTGGCTTGTTGGGAAACTTAACATTGAGATAAGTTAGACTTGGCGGAAGATGGGTAATTGATAAATTATCTTTTGAAAATACAGGGAGTGTTTTGTATATTCGCTTACCGTCAACAATTTCATAGACCTTGGCTGAATGCGCTTTCCGGATTGCTGAATTTTCATCTTTGTAACTTTCTATCGCGAAGCTTATTATTTTCTCGCGGCTCCACTTGTTTTGTGTTTCATTGCTGAGCCATTCAGCGGCTTGATCCAGATTGCTCCAAATTAAAGGCAGATCCATGCGCACCCCCTCAAGTGTTGCCTTCAAGATGGGTCACTCCCAGGCGGTTGAAGGTTTCCGCTTTTCGTTCCGTCGAACTATGGAGTGATTCGGATTATTCTATCCAAAACATGACCTGGTCAAGTAAAACCGGACACCCTAGTTAAGCTGCTTTTATCGATTTTGCTGCTTCTGCTTCATACTGGTTTGGACTCTTGTAATCCAGGTATGAATGCAGTCTTTGGTTGTTATAAAACACAGCGATATATTGC
>SXJH01000155.1 GCA_005779435.1 Nitrosomonas sp.
GCATGCTGTTCGATCCGATGGTATTGCTGGAAGAACCGTTGCGCGTGCTTGGCGTGGTTGCCATCGTCATTGTCGGCAAATCGATGGCGGCGATGCTGTTGGTATTGCTGCTGCGCTATCCGCTCAATACCGCATTGACCGTCGCGGCGAGCCTGGGACAAATCGGCGAATTCTCGTTTATTCTCGCAGGGCTTGGCCTATCGCTGGATTTAATGCCAGCCGAAGGCATGAGCCTGGTACTCGCGGGGGCTTTGATTTCGATTGCGTTTAATCCGATTGCTTTTGCCGCCATCATTCCCGCCCGGTCATGGATTCTGAAGCACTCCGCAATAGCGCGCAAATACGAAAGCCGCGACGACCCGTTTGCCGAGCTGCCGATGAGCACCGAACGCAAGTACCTGGAAGGACAAGTCGTTCTGGTCGGTTACGGCCATGTCGGAGAACGCATTGCCAAGGCCTTGAGCGAACAAAATATTCCGTATATCGTAGCGGAACAAAACCGTGAGCTGGTGCAGGATTTGCGTAAACGAAAAATCAACGCGGTATCGGGCGACGCATCCGACCCTTCGGTGCTGATCCAGGCGCATATCACCGATGCGGCCATGCTCGCCATCGCGATCCCGGATACCTTGCACATCCGGCACATGATCGAAACGGCGCGCACGTTGAATCCCGAGATTGAAATCGTAATACGCACGCACGACGAAGACGAAGCCAAGTTATTCCGCGAAGCCAAACTCGGTACCATATTCTTCAGCGAGGAAGAATTGGCGAAAAACATGACCAGTCACATTTTGCAACGATTTAACGCAAAAACAAAAGCCGCCGCTAAAGAAACTCATTAATTATTCGAGGAAAAAATGACAGAACAGCATTATGTTGGAGTCGATCAGGACGAAAACGAAGGTCTCACGCATTTAGGCCGCATTGTGCGCGATGCCTGGGTATTCGGCATCATTCCGGAAACAGAAACTTGCGCCGGCTGGAGCACGTCGCAAATGCAAAACTTATACGAAAAAGTGCATGCCGCATGGGACCCTTACGCCCACCTGCCAAGCCGGCTACCGGACGATTTGCAGCAACGTCACACAAGAATTTACACGCACGCCATCGCCGAAGCCAAGAAAAAGGGCTGGAACGCCGAATTGGGCGACGACGATTAATAGGCCGTCGAAAACGGCTTTAGAGGAAACCGCCTCGATAATTTTCAACAATCGGGCATTGGGCACCATTGCATTCATTTTTTCTATTCGCACCCCGGCTATCGGCACGAACAGCCGGCGTTGGCAGTCTGTAAGTTGGGCTGACAAAGGAAGCCCAACATTCACCATCTGCCATAACGCGACACCTGCGTTTTTTTCCGATCTAGGAGTCTGTCGGGCTTAAGCAATCGTAGCGAGCCAAGTGGGAGAGCGAGTGCATATTTTCTTAATTTTGAGACGCATAGTTAATCTATGCAACGAAAAATTGAGGAAATATGAACCGTTATCCCATTGGCGCAGTAGATTAGTCTTAAGTCCGACAGACTCCTAGCCTGATGACAATACGCCAACAAAAACCGGTTTTGTTTCATCGCCGTTTGATGTTTGATGTTGGGCTTTCTTCGGCAGCCCAACCGACCGTGTTGCCATGAAATTGATCGCCCTTACCCGACAATCAATTCAACATGCTGCCCGGTACGCTCGGTCAGTGCGATCAGCATATCCAGACTGAATTTATCCCATTTGCCACGCATCAAGTCGGATACGCGGGATTGCCCGATGCCCAATTTTTCCGCAGCTTCTTGCTGCGTCCAGCCGCGTTGTTTGATCGTATCCCGCAAGCGCGCCATCAAATCCGCTCGCATGGCAAGCAGCACGGACTCTTCGGCGGAGAACCCCAGATCGGCGAATACATTGCCGCTGGAATCGGTTATCGGTTCTTTGCTCATAATTTAGTCTCCTATTTGTCGATAGCGGCGGATCGCAAGTTCTAAGTCTTCCCGCCTGGTTTTCTGCGTCTTTTTCTGGAATGCATGCAAAACGTAAACGGTATTGGTTATTTTTGCGACATAAATGACCCGCCATTCCCCCTTGATGTGCAGTCGAATTTCATAAGCACCTGCACCGATATTCAACATGGGTTTGAAATCGGATGGCATTGCGCCGCGCTGTACGGTATCAAGCTGAAAGCCTGCTTCGCGGCGCACTTCCTCAGGAAAACTTCTGAGATCATCAAGACTGGAGCCAACGAATTTCAGTAATTTCATCGGCATAATCATACAAATACTTTGATAATCAATCAAAGTATTTGTATGATTTTACAAAACCCAAAACAGGATTTGGGCAGAAAATACTCCCATCCGAGCATCAATCTTTCGCCGGAAAATGAATGATCCGCGCCGGGCCATCCAGCCTCGATCTGTTCACCAGCGCTTGCAGCGCCAGCGGAAATTCGCGTTGCAGCCGCAGCATGACTTCGGGCATATGGTCGCGGTAGAAGAAAGCTTCGTAAGCCACGGGTTCGTCCAGCGTATCGCGTTGCTGCCGCTTGAAATTGCGCCATGCGATATCGACCCAGCATTTGCGCTCGCCGTCGATGAACACGAACTCTTCTCGGTCGATGATCGCCATGTATTGCATGCTGCGGATCGGCACGAACAAATGCCGCGTCGGGCAGCGCGAGAGCAGCGTCACGGCCAGGTTGTAGGTTTTCGCCGGAAGATAACGCGCTTCCCGGCTGACTTCAGGATCGCGGTAACAAGTAATTTCCATCACTGATTCCCCAAAAGCATTATAAAATCGCTCCAGTAACTGATTAACATACCTGCGTCATCATATCAATTGCGCATTGAAAAAAACTGATCCCGATCAATTAACCGCCGTTTCCGGCAAACAAAAACCATGTCCATTACGCAATCCGCCAACTTGCTGCTCTCCCGCTTAGGCCCCGGATTATTGTACGCCGGAGCCGCCGTCGGCGTCTCCCATCTGGTTCAATCGACGCAAGCAGGCGGCATGTTCGGCTTCGAATTGATTATCGCCATCGTCATCATCCATTTGATCAAATACCCTTTCTTCGAGTTCGGCCCGCGCTACACCGCCGCCACCGGCGAACATATTTTGCACGGTTATATGCGGCTCGGAAAATGGGCGATTTGGCTGTACTTGCTGTTGACCATCGCCACCATGTTTGTCGTTCAGGCTGCAGTCACCGTGGTAACCGCCGGATTGGTCACCAATATTTTCGGTTTGGAAGGGCTTGGCGGGCATGATCCGAAAACGGTGGCCTTCATCATCGGCAGCCTGTTATTGCTGATCTCACTGACATTATTGGTCAGCGGGCATTACAAGCTGCTGGACCGGATGATGAAAGTCATCATCCTGATACTCACCGTCACCTCGGTGACGGCGGTGATCATGCTGTTGTTCGACAATCCCGGCCACTACAAAACAGCCACCGTTTTTTTCTCGTTCGAAGACACCGTGCATTTGATTTTTCTCGCCACTTTCCTGGGCTGGATGCCTGCGCCGATGGATTTGTCGGTATGGCATTCGATCTGGTCGAAAAGCAAGAACGACAGCGACGGCAAAAAAACCGGCATGCAAGAAGCCTTGCTCGATTTCCGCGTCGGCTACATCGGCACCGCCTTTCTGGCCGTCTGTTTTTTGTTATTGGGCGCATTGGTGATGTGGGGCAGCGACATTCCGTTCGCGGCCGGCGGCGCTGCATTTGCGGGACAATTGCTCGACATGTACAAACAGGCGCTGGGCGATTGGGCGTATCCGATCGTCGCCGTCGCGGCATTGACCACGATGTTCAGCACCACGCTGACCGTGCTCGACGGTTTCCCGCGCTCGCTTACCGCCGCATCGGCGTTGCTGTTTCCCAATCGCGTTACGGATCAAAACAACGGCAAAATCTATTTGGTCTGGGTATCGATCATCATTACCGGAACGCTGCTGATCTTGTTTTTCTATATGACGTCGATGCGCGAAATGGTCAAAGCCGCCACGGTGATTTCTTTCGTTGCCGCGCCGATCCTGGCGGTGTTAAACATGCAGGCCATTTTCAGCGAACATATCCCGGAACAATACCGTCCCGGCAAATTGATGGAAATCTGGTGCTGGCTGGGAATTCTCGCATTGTCCGGCTGTTCGATCGCTTACTTGTTGCTATAGCGGAACGCCGTAGCATCGCATGCGCCCTACCCGTCTGGAGAAACCCGCACCCACCCGCGACAGCCTGAAAACCATCGCCACGCTACTGCCCTATTTATGGGAATTCAAAGTCCGCGTGGCCTTAGCGTTGAGCTTGCTGGTACTGGCCAAGTTGGCCAATGTTTCCGTGCCGCTGGTATTGAAGGAAATCGTCGATGCGTTGGATCAGCCGCGCGCCGAATTGATGCTGCCGGTATTTTTGCTGATCGCCTACGGCACGTTGCGTCTTTGCAGCACGCTGTTTGGCGAATTGCGCGACGCCATTTTTGCCAAAGTCACGCAACGCGCGATCCGCCGCGTCGCCAACAAAGTGTTCATGCATTTGCATTCGCTGTCGCTGCGCTTTCATTTGGAACGGCAAACCGGCGGCGTGTCGCGCGACATCGAGCGCGGCTCGCGCGGCATTTCGTTTCTGATGAATTTCATGCTGTTCAATATCCTGCCGACTTTGCTGGAAATCGGCTTGGTATTGGGTATATTGATGAGCAAATACGACATCCGGTTTTCCATCATCATTGCCCTCACCTTGCTGGCCTATATCGCATTGACGCTGATCGTCACCGAATGGCGCATGATTTTCCGCCGCACCATGAACAACATGGATTCCAAAGCCAACACGCAAGCCATCGACAGCTTGCTGAACTACGAAACCGTCAAATACTTCGGCAACGAAACCTGGGAAGCGCGGCGCTACGACGAGCATCTGCAGGCATGGGAAAAAGCTGCGGTGCGCAATCAAACCTCGCTCGCCACGTTGAACGCCGGTCAAAGCGCGATCATTGCCATCGGCGTCACGCTACTGATGCTGCTGGCCGCACAGCAAGTGATCGACGGCCGCATGACGCTGGGCGATCTGGTGCTGGTCAATGCATTCATGTTGCAATTGTACTTGCCGCTGCATTTTCTCGGCTTTGTCTATCGCGAAATCAAGCACTCGCTGGCGGATATGGAGCGGATGTTCACGCTATTGCGCGAGAACCGGGAAATTCAGGACAAACCGGATGCCAAAACGCTCGATGCGCAGCATCCTACAATCGATTTCGACCGCGTCGATTTCAGCTACGAACCCAACCGCCGGATTTTGTTCGATGTGAGTTTCACCATTCCGGTCGGACAAAACATCGCCGTAGTGGGAAAAAGTGGCTCGGGTAAATCCACGTTGGCGCGCTTGTTGTTCCGTTTCTACGACGTGCAATCCGGCGCCATCCGGATTAACAACCAGGATATCCGCGATGTCACGCAACAAAGCTTGCGCGCCGCCATCGGCATCGTGCCGCAAGATACGGTGTTGTTCAACGACAGCATTTATTACAACATCGCCTACGGACGCCCCGACGCCACGCCGGAAGAAATCTACGCCGCAGCCAAATCGGCGTATATCCACGACTTCATCGAAAGCCTACCGCAAAAATACGAAACCGTGGTCGGCGAACGCGGCCTGAAATTATCCGGCGGCGAAAAACAACGTGTCGC
>SXJH01000025.1 GCA_005779435.1 Nitrosomonas sp.
CTGACCCTCTGCATAGAGCGTATCGAATGCGAGCGAAGATTTTCCCGATCCGGACAATCCGGTGATTACAACGAGCTTATTGCGTGGCAAATCAAGGTGAATATTTTTCAGGTTGTGGGTGCGCGCACCGCGAATTTTTATGGATTCCATGAACTATCTATGTATGAGTCAACCTGCTAATATACCCAACTTTTTGGAAATATCACAACCCGATTCATGTCTGTCCCATCATCAGAAAAAATGTCCCCGGCAGAACTTCGCGCAACCATCGGTTTATCCGGTGTTTATGGTCTGCGCATGTTCGGGTTATTTATTATTTTGCCGGTCTTTGCTTTTTATGCCGAAGAATTGCCCGGCGGCGACAATTACACATTGGTCGGTATCGCGCTGGGGGCTTACGGTCTCACACAAGCCATTTTGCAAATCCCTTTCGGCTGGCTGTCCGATCGCATCGGCCGTAAACCGGTTATTTACTTAGGACTGATTCTATTTGTCATCGGC
This sequence comes from Nitrosomonas sp., assembly GCA_005779435.1. Lineage (GTDB taxonomy): Bacteria > Pseudomonadota > Gammaproteobacteria > Burkholderiales > Nitrosomonadaceae > Nitrosomonas. Next base: position 502 of record SXJH01000025.1, read on the forward strand.
AGCCTGGTCGCCGCTGCCGCAACGAATATTTATTGGGTGATTTTAGGGCGCGTCATCCAGGGGGCCGGGGCAATCTCCGCCGCCGTCATGGCGCTGGCCGCCGATCTTACCCGCGAGGAACATCGCACCAAAGCGATGGCCATGATCGGCATGACCATCGGCACCGTATTCGCCGTTTCTTTGGCGATTGCGCCCATACTCAATCAATGGATCGGCGTTCCCGGCATTTTTGCGATGACCGGCGTATTGGCATTGCTTGCCATGGTGGTGGTCAATAAAGTCATTCCGGACCCGCAAATCAGCCGCTTTCATTCGGATACCGAAGCGTCGGCGGCGAGCTTTGCTGCGGTATTGCGCAATCCGCAGTTATTGCGGCTGAATTATGGTATTTTTGCATTGCATGCGGTCTTGATGGCGCTTTGGCTGGTGGTGCCGCTGACGTTGCGGCAAGCGGGAATGGCGGCGGAAAATCACTGGCAAATTTATCTGCCGGTGCTTGGCCTGTCGGTCATGCTCATTATCCCGGCGATTATTTATTCCGAGCGAAAAGCCAAACTAAAGCAAGTGTTTGTCGCCGCCATTGCGACATTGCTGACAGGACAATTGTTGCTGGCGCTTTCCACCGATTCGCTGCAGGGCACGGCCATCGCATTATTGGTTTTCTTTACCGCATTTAATTTGCTGGAAGCGAGCCTGCCTTCGTTGATTTCCAAAATTGCGCCTGTCGGCGCCAAAGGGACGGCGATGGGCATTTACAGCAGCACCCAATTTTTAGGCGCATTTGCAGGCGCCGCAGCGGGCGGATTCTTGTACGGACAGCACGGCAGCTTTGCGCTGTACGCGTTTTGCGGATCATTGCTGATCGTTTGGCTGTTGCTTGCGATGACCATGAAGGCACCGGCTGCGGTACGTTCAAAAATGTATGCCGTGCAAGCGATGGGGCTTGATCAATCCAATGAATTGACACGCCAGCTCGCAGCCATACCCGGCGTATATGAAGCGTTGGTACTGATCGATGAAAAAGTGGCCTACTTGAAAGTGGACATAAAAGGCTTTGATGAAGAGAAAGTGATTAAATTGCTCGGGGAGGAAACATAAATGGCATCAGTCAATAAAGTGATTCTGATCGGTAACTTAGGTAAAGACCCAGAAACCCGTTATATGTCGAGTGGCGAGGCCGTCACCAACATTACCTTGGCAACGACGGAGACCTGGAAAGACAAAAATGGCGAGAAGCAAGAAAAGACCGAATGGCACCGCGTTACCTTTTACCGCAAGCTGGCGGAAATTGCAGGCGAGTACCTGAAGAAAGGCCGATCCGTTTATGTCGAAGGCAGGCTGGAAACCAGAAAATGGACGGACAAGAACGGTGTTGAACGCTATACGACCGACATTATTGCAACGGACATGAAAATGCTCGGCAATCGCTCAGGCAGCGGCAGCTTTGAATCGTCGCCGGATCAAGAAGACGACAATCCGGCCCCCAGCCAGTCGTCTTCAGCCAAAAGCACCGGCGGGTTTGACGATATGGACGACGATATTCCATTCTAAGGAAACACCGAATTATTCGTCATACCGGCGGAAGTCGATATTCAGTTCGTTTATTTTTCTGGGTTTCTCCGTTGAGCAGCGCGATCTGAGCCTGCCCTAAGCCACTTTAAAATTGATGGGTTCGAGGTCGTCGGTGTTAACGGTCTGTCGTGCTTTCCATAGATCATAATGATCTTGCATCAATAGCCAGCTTTCAGGGGATCGGCCAAGTACTTTGGAGAGCCTGATAGCCATTTCCGGAGAAATATCCGAAACACCGTTGATCAAACGATTGAAAGTGCTAACGGCCACACCCAGGCGTTTGGCTATTTGATTGCCGGAAATATCATCGAACGGATCAATATACGTTCTTTTAATCAGTTCACCGGGGTGTGGTGGGTTATGTTGTTGAATAGTCATTAGTGATAATCCTCATAATTTACGACATAGGCATCACCGTCTTTGAAACGAAAAACGATGCGCCAGTTTTTGCTCACATCAATGGCCCAATGTCCTTTCAACTTGCCTTTTAGCTCATGTAGCCGATAACCCGGTATGTTCATGTCATCAATAGTTATGGCTGAATGCAAAAATGCCAGTCTGTCGCGAATTTTGGTTGCATGAGCAGCTTGGATACCTGATGTGTCACCGGCGATAAAGAATTGCTCAAGTCCTTTATGTTTAAAGCTTTTAATCATATTGGACAGGCATCATAGCAGTCGCATCCTTGTTGCGCAACGAGGAATGGTTGATCACAACAAATATGTTCGCTCTAATGGATACGATACCCCTGTACCCGCAAATCATCCGCAATCACGCACGCACCTTCTCCCACAATTTCTGCAACCGTTTGACCGACACCGGATAAGGCGTCTTCAATTCTTGCGCAAACAGCGAAATGCGCAGTTCTTCGATTTGCCAGCGGAATTCTTCGAGATTCTCATCGCACAAGCCGATTTTTCGGTGTTTTTCCAGGCGCTGGCAATATTGTTGCCACAGCGCATCCGTTTCCCGGCTGTTTTGTTCGTCGCGCATCGGGTTGGCCGCTAATTTTTCCAAGCGCATCGCCATGCCTTTCAAATAACGGGGCAGGTGTTGCAGCCGCTGCCACGGTATGTCATTTAAGAATCCGCGATAAACCAAGCGCTCGAGTTGATCGTTGATTTCGCGTTTGACGCGGTCGCTGCGAGTTGCTGCGAGCTTTCCGTTCAGCGTTTGATATTCCGTGCCGATTTGTTGCAGCAACCGGGCCAACGCTGCGGCGGCATCCGGCAGGCGGTTTCCGGCGCGCTGGATTTGTGCCAGAAACGCTTGTTCGGTACGCGGCAGCGGGTCGTCGGCGAGCATGGCGCGGTTGACGATGGCGTCGAGCATGTCTTGTTTCAAATCGCCGGGAACCAGCTTTGCGGCGAATTGCAGCGCGGCTTGCTTCAAGCCGGGCGGATTTTTTTCCAGTTGCTTGAGTTGCTCTTTGAGCGCCAAACATAACAACCGGACGACGCCTGAACGCATCGCGGCATCGGCGGCTTCGCGCGTGTCGAATAGCCGGATCGCTACGCTATCGGCGGTGTCGATCAGTGCCGGATAACCGGTGAGTTGCCGGCCGTTGCGCTGAAATGCGACGGATTCGGGCAAATCGCCGAAATCCCATTGCACGATGCGGTCGCGCTCGATGCCGGTATTGCCGCTGCCGCCATCGCGTTTGACGAAAGTCATTTGCGCCGCTTTGCCGAGCTGCAGTTGCAGTTCGGCGAGATTGCGGCTCATCGCCAGTTCCGCTCCCGTGTCGTCGACAACGCGGATGTTCATTTGCAAGTGCGGCGGCATATCGTGGAGTTGCCAGGTATCGGCCGGAACCGTCAGCGTGGTTTTTCTCAGAATGAAGCGCGTCAATGCGTCTTGCAGCGGAACCGGCGGCTCGGGTTTGGTGGGATCTGCCAGGAATTCGGTGACCGATTCCGGCAACGGCACCAGCATGCGGCGGATTTGCTTCGGCAGTGCTTTCAAGTACCAGGTGATTTTCTCGCGGATCAATCCGGGAACCAGATAATCCAGTTGCCGGTTGTCCAGCCGGTTGAGCAACGGCAGCGGCACTTGAACGGTTACGCCGTCCAGAGCGTGGCCGGGGTCAAAGCGGTAGCCGAGCGGCAATACGCTGCCGTCCGGCAAGGTCAGGGTTTCGGGAAATTGCACTTCGGTGATACTGTCGGCGCGATGGCGCATCAGCCATTCGCGCTGCAAATACAACAAGCGCGGATTTTGCCGTTCGGCTTGTTTGCGCCATTTCTCGAATCCGGCGCCGTTGGTGATTTTTTCCGGGACGATGGCGTCGTAAAAACCGAATATTTCCTGCTCGTCGACCAGCACATCCTGACGCCGCGCCTTGTGCTCCAGTTCTTCGATTTCTTGGATCAATGCTTGGTTATGCGCGAAAAACGGCGCTTGCGTGACAAACTCACCGGCAACCAATGCTTCGCGGATGAAAATTTCGCGCGCTTCCTTCGGGTTGATGGAACCGTAATGCACCGGACGCTTGGGCGCAATGATCAGGCCGTACAGCGCGACTTGTTCGTAAGCCATCACTTGCGCTTGTTTTTTGCTCCAATGCGGATCGAAATAATGCTTTTTGCACAGGTTTCCGGCGATTCTTTCCAGCCACAGCGGTTCGATACGCGCGGCGCAGCGTGCATATAATTTGCTGGTTTCCACCAATTCCGCCGCGACCACCCATTTGGCCTTACCTTTCTTCAACGCCGAACCGGGAAAAATCGCAAACTTGATGCCGCGCGCGCCCAGGTATTCGCCTTCCTTTTCGGTCTTGAAGCCGATATTGCCGAGCAAACCGGCGAGCAGCGCACGATGGATTTCGTCGTAACCGGCGGCAATTTCGTTCGGTTTCAACCCCATTTCCGCGATCAGCACGTGCAGTTGACCGTGAATTTCGCGCCATTCGCGCAAGCGCCGGTACGACAGGAAGTTTTCGCGGCATTGCTCGATCAGTTTGCGCGTGGATTTCTTGTGTTTGAGCAAATCGTCAAAGAAATCCCACAATTTCAAATACGACAGAAAATCCGAGCGTTCATCCTGAAATCGCGCATGCGCGGCGTCGGCGGCCGCTTGATGCTCGAACCGACGGTCGCGCGGGTCTTGCAAGCTCAACGCGGCAGCGACGATCAGCATTTCATGCAAGCAGTTTTCTTGTTTGCCCGCCAAAATCATGCGCGCGATTTTCGGATCGATCGGAAATTTCGATAAACGCCAGCCGGTAGCGGTCAATTGCCGGTTCTCGTCGACCGCACCCAATTCCGACAGCAATTGATAACCGTCGGCGATCATGCGCGGCGCGGGCGCTTCCAGAAAAGGAAAGCTTTCCACATCGCCGATTTTGAGCGATTGCATGCGCAGAATCACCGAGGCGAGCGATGAGCGCAGAATTTCGGGGTCGGTAAATTCC
>SXJH01000156.1 GCA_005779435.1 Nitrosomonas sp.
AACCGTCAGGATGCTGCCGGTTGCGCCGATTGGGTGCCCCAGCGCTACGGCACCGCCGTTCGGATTGGTTTTTGCCGGATCGAATTGCAATGCTTTCGCCACTGCACAGGCTTGTGCGGCAAATGCCTCGTTGGATTCGATCACGTCGATATCGTCCATTTTAAGATCGGCGCGCCGCAACGCATTTTGCACCGCAGGCACCGGCCCCATGCCCATCAATCTGGGATCGACACCGGCATGGCCATAAGCAACCAGCCGCGCCATCGGTTGTAAATTGCATTTCCGCGCGGCATCGCTTTCCATCAGCACCAACGCAGCCGCACCGTCGCTGATTGCCGAAGCGTTGCCCGCCGTCACCGTGCCGTCTTGCTGAAAGACCGGACGCAATTTGGTCAACGCTGTTGCACTGGTATCTTGCCGTGGATGCTCGTCGGTATCGACAATGACGGTTTCTTTTCTGCTGCGTATTTCGACCGGTAGAATCTGTGTTTTAAAATAACCTTGCTGGATCGCGCGCACCGCCCGGCGGTGGCTTTCCACTGCAAACGCATCCTGCTCGTCGCGACCGATTCGATATTTGGTTGCGATATTCTCGGCAGTGACACCCATGTGCATGTGATCGAACGGATCGGTCAGCGCGCCGACCATCATGTCCACCGTGCCGCCGTCATTCATGCGCTGCCCCCAGCGAAGCGCCGGCAACAAATAACCGCTGCGGCTCATCGACTCCGCGCCACCGGCGACGGCGGCATCGGTATCGCCCAGCAAAATGCTTTGGCTCGCGGAAATAATCGCTTGCAAACCGCTGCCGCATAACCGATTTACCGCCAGCGCCGAAGTATGCTGCGGCAATCCGCCCTGGATGCACGCCACGCGCGCCAAATACATATCGCGCGCTTCGCCGTGAATGACACTGCCAAAGACCAAATGCCCGACTGCCTCGGGATCGATTTTTGCGCGCGCTACCGCTTCGCGTACTACGCTGGCGGCCAAATCGGACGGGGCGACTTGCTTCAGCGCACCGCCATAATCGCCGATAGCTGTGCGCACGCCGCTTAAGATGACGACTTCTTTCATGTTTTTCCTTTAATTATCGGTATCAGGGTGTTTTTAAGCGCGACTTGATCTATGATTTGGGAAACGCTGATTTATTGGTTGTACGAGCGAATCACTTCGTTGCGCGGTACTCGCTGCCCCGCCTATCTTGCCGATATGTCTCGGTTGCTGCACTCCGTGCGCCTCGTGCTTCATTTCGTTCGCCGAATGAATCAGCGTCTCCTTTGCAATCAGTATAGGAGTTACCGCAAATGTGTGGGATTTATCACATACAAGTACGATTTTATCGACTAAATTTAAAATGCCTGAGGCATATCTGGTTGTTATCGGTTGCTTGTCTTCGAGTCAAGTGCTTGATCTTTTTTGTATTAATGCTCTATGAGCAGTGTATGATCATGGGCAGCAAGCCAAGAAGATCAACTTAGAAATACAGGCTACTTGTGTTTAATTTGAATGGCAAATATGTTTTTTTATCAATAGCACTGGTTGCTTTGTTGGCTATGCCGGGAGTGCTGGTAAAAAAATCCTATGCATCGTCAACATGCAAATTAGAGGTCGCGAGTATTGTGTCTACGCAAGGAATAATCGAATTGCGCCGCGCCAAAGCGGCTATCTGGCAAACGGCGGATGCGGATACGGTCGTTTGTGCCGGAGACATGGTTCGTGCTCGCTCGCACAGCCGCGCAGCATTAAGATTGCGTAACGATAGCATGTTGCGGCTCGATCAGAAAACCAGCATTGCCTTTCCCGATATGCCCGAAGAAAAAGGGTCATGGCTCATGGATATGCTCGAAGGCGCGATCCATATCATTACGCGTACTCCCAAGCCTTTTAAAACCAGAACGCCGTTTGTTAACGCCAGTGTTGAGGGCACCGAATTTTCGATTGAAGTACAAGCGGACAGTACGGAGGTTGTCGTCTACGAAGGCCGAGTATATGTCGATAACGAACTGGGCGGTGTCGCGCTTAACGATCATGAAAGGGCAGTTGCCTACAAAGGTCAGGCGCCACGTAAAGACATTATCATTCGTCCGACCGATGCGGTGCAATGGGCGCTTTATTATCCTGCAATATCAGATAATTGGGTACAAGAAGGTGCGCAAGAATCGCATGCGTTGATACAGCAGGCCGACTCCCTGCTTACCGCAGGACAGGTCGATGAAGCCAAAGCGCTGATAGCGCAAGTGCTGCAACAAAATCCCTACAGCAGCAATGCGCACGCGCTGCTTGCCGTCGTTGCCGTGGCGCAAAATGAGAAAGACCAAGCGCTTGAGCTGGCAAACCGTGCGGTGATGCAAAACCCCTTTTCCAGTGCTGCTTATCTCGCATTATCGTATGCCCAGCAAGCGCATTTTGATATTGAAGCCGCGCTCGATAGCGCGCAAAAGGCGGTGACACTGGATGCGCGCCGCGCTTTGGCATGGGCGCGCCTGGCGGAATTGCAAATGTCGCTGGGCGAATTGGATCGTGCATTGGATGCCGCACGGCATGCGGTCAATTTGACCCCGGGGCTTGCCAGAACGCAAACGATTCTGGGTTTTGCGCACCTGCTGCAAATGGAATCGCAAACCACAAAAGAAATTTTCCACAGAGCTGTCTCGCTGGATCAAGCCGACCCGATGCCAAGACTCGGTTTAGGCATTGCACTGATCCGAGAAGGCAATCTCGAAGCAGGTCGTATCGAATTGGAAACCGCTGCCAGCCTTGATCCGGCTAACTCATTGATTCGCAGCTACTTGGGCAAGGCGTATTTCGAGGAGAAGCGTTATTCGCTATCGGGCGTACAATTCGATCTCGCCAAGGAACGCGATCCGCAAGACCCGACGCCGTGGCTATACGACGCTATCCAGAAACAGACGCAGAATAGGCCGATCGAAGCGCTCAGGGATATCCAGAAATCGATTGAGCTGAACAATAATCGCGCGGTTTATCGATCCAAATTTTTACTGGATCGCGACGAGGCCGCGCGCGGTTCGAGTTTGGCTCGTATCTTCGAGAATCTCGGATTTGAGAGGCGTGCAGTGATGGAAACCGCAAAATCGCTGAGCTTCGATCCGGCGAGTCACTCCGCGCATCGTTTTTTGTCCGATACCTACGCCAATATCCCGCGCCATGAAGCCGCTCGTGTCAGCGGATTGCTGCAAGCACAATTGCTGCAACCGATCAATGTCAATCCGGTACAGCCCCATATGGCGGTGGCTGATCTGAATATTATTACGGGGACGATACCGACGGCAGTAGGCTTTAACGAATTTACGCCACTCATGGAAAGGAACAAATCACAAGTCGTTGCTTCCGGAATTGTTGGCAGTAATCATACGTTGGGGAATGAAATCGTAGCGTCCAAGTTATATGACAAAGCTTCTATCAGTCTGGGGCAGTTTCATTACGAAACCAATGGATTTCGGCCCAATAACAATCTAAACAGCAATATCTATAATGCATTCATGCAGTACAGCGTGACGCCCAAGCTGAACCTGCAGGCAGAGTTGCGTACACGGGATACTTCGCACGGCGACATCGGATTAAATTTCTCGCATTCAGGGGATCTGGATTATCGTAGAACACTTAAAGAAAATACTGCGAGACTGGGAGCGCGATATTCGATTTCGGTCAATCAGGATCTCTTGTTCTCAGGAAAATATATCGACCGGAAAGTTGACATTAAAGGCTTTGACCCAGGTGTATTATCCGGATTCCAATTTGAAACCCAGCATCTATTTCGACAAAAAAACTTCAACTCGGTTATGGGCGGCGGCACCTATGATTTTGGCGGAATCTATAGTCGCGATAATTATTATATGTATACCAATACACACTTGCCTTGGAATCTAATCGCCACTCTTGGTTTCAGTTACGATGCCTTTGTGAGTGTGGATAATAAAAATCACGATAAACTCAATCCCAAGTTTGGGTTGCAGTGGGATATTACCGATAATCTTAGACTGAGAGCCGCCTGGTTCGAAGCAACAAAAGCACATTTAATCGCGCAACAGTCGCTGGAGCCTGTGCAGGTAGCCGGGTTCAATCAATTCTACGATGATCCGAATGCCACTCGATCGCGTCGCATGGGAATCGGTGTCGACTATCGCATTTCAAATCAGCTATACAGTGGTGTTGAAGCGTCCGAGCGCAACTTCAAAATACCGTATCGTATTTTTGGTAGTGATTTGGAAAATCTATCCAGCCGTAAGGAACAATCATATCGCGCATACTTGTATTGGATTCCTCATGCTTCATGGGTGGTCAAAGGAGAGTTTCAATTTGAGCAATACAACCAGGTAGCTGCTCCAATCAGCTCGGATAATCTGCCGCAAAAACTCCAAACTTTAAGCGCGCCTGTCAGCATCGAATATTTTCATTCATCCGGTTTATTCTCAAAATTCTCCACCACTTTTGTTAACCAGGATCTGATGCGATTTAATGATCGCATGTCGGAGCAAAAAAGAAATCCGGAAAGAACGAAGTCAGGAGTTGATTCATTTCTCATAGCTGATTTGATGTTTGGTTACCGCTTTCCAGAACGGAGAGGAATGCTTGGCTTGGAAGGAAGAAACTTACTCGATGAACATTTTTTTTATCAAAATACCAATTTTTATGCATCTGAACCGACGACGGTTGGTATCTTTGTGCCGGAGCGCATGTTTTTCCTGAAATTAACCCTTAATTATTGAAAGGAGATTACACTGTAACAGTGTCAGTAAATGAATCAACCGATTAGGTCTTTGCTTAATTTATTTTTATTTGATAGAGGAGATGAAAAATGACAATTTATGCGTATACCACATACGATGCAACCGTGAATCCAGTGCGATGCTGTGCTCACATTGAAGAATACAATTCCAGCAATGTTCTCATTAGTCACAATCATGTGTATGCAAATGCCAATACTTATTTTCAATACAATGCGCTATGGTATTACATGTCGTATGATGCGACACAGGTAGCCAATAAACGTTGTTGCGTATGGACAACTAAGTCCGCCGTCGATCCCAATGGGAATTTGGTCATTGTAAAAGACAAGATTCTTTTCTGTGGGGATAAAATCGCACTCTAAGGAAGCGCTGATTCATTCGGCGAACGAGATGAAGCACGAGGCGCACGGAACGCAGCAACCGAGACCTATCGACACGATAGGCGAGGTAGCGAGTACCGCGCAACGAAGTGATTCGCTCATACAGCCAATTTCAGTGTTTCCCTAACAAGGTTATTGAGAAACATTCTTGTGACAGTCGGTGCGGGGCAAAGCAATGTGCAGTGAGCCTGTTTTGTTGCCGCAACGACAATGCAAATAGTTTTCAGTAGGTCTTTTTATGGGGGAAATTACCTTTTTCCAAAATCATTCAATCAGGGAACGCCGATGAGATTCTGTCCAAGATTTTATCATCAAGATTTTTCGATTAACTACTTGTTCACAGTTCGTTAGTATGTATAAAATGGCATCATGAAAATATCCTCTTGCAAATGGCTGTTGTTTTTTTTTATGCTGTGGTTCCCGCTGCAAGGAGCAGCCGCCGCCGCTTTGTCCGTTTGTGTACAGGAGAGTCGCAATCATCATGCCGAGCATGCTTTGCAAACGGATGACGGTCATCATCATGACGATTGTCATAAGCAAACCGCTGACGATCCAAACCGGCATGTGCTGGCCAGCTTGCCGTGCGATGACAGTTCATGCAATACCTATAGCCATACGCCGATTCTGCTGGAGCGCATGGCAGCAATCGTCATCGGCAATTCTTCCAAGGTTGTTTCCTATATTCCCGGTTTTGTTTCCTTTGTTCCGGAACAGCCGCAACGCCCGCCTCTAACCGCTTAATCCAAATTGTTCGCGCGTAAGCGCAAGTAAGGTTTTAGCGCACGCTAAAACCTTACGCAATAAGCTGCCGGTGGTTTTTTGCCACGGCGGCATCGTTGATTATGGTTTGGAGGCATTATGTTGTCTTTAATATTCATTGTTCAAATCCAATCGGGCTTGACGAGGTGGTTCCGATGAGCCGCGCGGCTGCGATCGCGGTGGTGTGGGCGGTCACCGCGATCACCGCGCAAGCGCAGGAATCGAGTCCGATTGTTTTTTCAAAATCGATTGAGCGCGCGACCGAAGATGCGCTGCTGGTGCACGATACTCCGCTGCTGTCCGATCTGGTCGCGGAAACGCTGGAAAATAACCCTGAAATCCGTGCGGCGGCGCAGGAGTACGAAGCCGCGCAGCAGCGAATCGCGCCCGCCGGCGCGCTGGACGATCCGCAAGTGGAAATCGGCGTGTTGTATATGCCGATTGCCGCATCGCCGTTCCGCACCGAGGATATGACGATGAAAATGATCGGCTTGGCGCAAACGCTTCCTTTTCCGGGCAAGCGGGATCTGCGCGAAGCGGTGGCGAGCAAGGACGCGGAAGCGATCGAGTACGGCTATCACGAAACGATCAACCGCATCGTACACGACCTCAAAACCGCTTATTTCGATCTGGGACTTACGCTTGAACTGATCAAGCTGGTCGAGAAAAACAAGCAAACCCTCGAGCATTTTTTGCGCATCGCGGAAGAGCGCTACCAAGTCGGGCAGGGCAGCCAAGCCGACGTGCTGAAAGCGCAAACGCAAGTATCGCGCATGATGGATCGTCTGATCGGCCTCGCACGCGAGCAGCCGATGTTCGAAGCGAATCTGCTGCGCGCGCTGGGGCGCGGCATGGGCAGTAAAGCACCGCTGCCGCTGCCGGTACAGCTCTACCATGAACCGGCCTTGAGATTGGACGCATTGTACGAGGCCGCTTTGATCCAGCGTCCGCGCTTGCTGGCGTTAAACAGTCTGATCGCGCGCAGCGACAAAGTGCTGGATCTGGCGCAGAAGGATTATTACCCCGACTTCACGCCGCGCTTGATGTACGGACAACGCGAAAGCCGGTTGGACGGTACCGGGCGTGCCGACGAGGTCAGTTTCACCGTGACCGTGAACCTGCCGGTGTGGCGCAAGAGCAAATTGGAGCCGCGCGTTTCCGAAGCGCTGGCGCTGCGCGATCAGGCGATGAGCCTGCATCAGGCGCAAATCAACGAAATCGCCGCTAACTTACGGCAGCAATTGGCAATCGCCGAGCAAAGCTATAAATCGGCGCAGTTGTATCAATCGACCATCCTGCCGCAAGCGCGTCTGACCGTCGAGTCGTCGCTGTCGGCGTACAAAGTGAACCGTGTCGATTTTCTGACCTTGCTTGACAATCAAATGACCGTGTTCGATTACGAGACCAGCCTGGTAACCGCAGTCGCCAGTTATCACAAGGCACTGGCCGAGATCGAGCTGCTGGTCGGCAAGCGTCACGATAAGCACCGATAATGGAGACCGTCATGAAATCAACCGTAAAATTAGTGCTGATCGTCTCAACAATGGCTGCGCTGCTGTTCGCCGGTTACTGGCTAGGCAGCACGCAATCGCAGCAATCGGCGGATGGCGGCACCGCCCAAGCGGAAAAACCCCGGAAAATTCTGTATTACCGCAATCCGATGGGATTGCCGGATACGTCGCCGGTACCGAAAAAAGACCCGATGGGCATGGATTACCTGCCGGTTTTTGAAGGCGAGGGCGATGCACCGGCAGATCCGAATTGGGTGAAAATCAGTCCCGACAAAGTGCAAAAACTCGGTGTGCGCACCGAAGCGACGGCATTGCGCGAGCTGATGCGCACCGTGCGTGCGGTCGCGACGGTACAAACCGACGAACGCAGGCAATTCACGCTGGTGACCAAGTTCGAAGGCTGGATACAGCGGCTGTACGTCAATACCACCGGGCAGATCGTCAAAAAAGGCGA
>SXJH01000157.1 GCA_005779435.1 Nitrosomonas sp.
GGTTGTATTTCATCGTGCAGGAACCGAGCGGATAAAATTCGGTATCGATTGAAAAATTCTTTTGCGATAACCGTGTGTAATGCCGCACCGTGTCCATCTCGGAAACTTGGGGCAACAAAACCGGCGACTTACGCAACAAGTTTTGTGGAATTTTTGATGTGCTCGCCGGTTTGGCTGGCGATTGCGTATAGTTAAGACGCCCTTTGCGCGAGTGTTCGAATATCAGCATGATCTATGTGGTCAGGTAAATTTATTGCTTCAATGCAGCCATAGCCGCATCGTAATTGGGTTCGTCGGCGATTTCGGGAACCAGTTCGGCGTGAATTATTTTGTCTTTTTCATCCAGAACGATGATTGCACGTGCCGTGATACCACCAAACGGACTGTCGCCGATCAAAACGCCGTAGTCTTTCATGAAATTGGCGCCGCGCATGGTCGATAATGTGACCACTTTATCCAAACCTTCGGCATCGCAAAACCGGCTCATCGCAAACGGCAAATCCGCCGCAATGATCAGCACTACGGTATTGTCCATATTGCTGGCCTGCTGATTGAATTTGCGCGTCGACAGCGCGCATACCGGCGTATCGAGGCTAGGCAGGATGCTCAAGACTTTTTTCTTGCCCGCGAAATTGGCCAGTGTGACATCTTGCAGGTCTCTATTAACCAGAGAAAAAGCAGGCGCTTGTTGCCCGACTGCGGGAAAAGTACCTTCGAGTTTGATGGGTGTTCCTTTTAGAGTAACCATGATTTTCCTTCCGATTTTATGATGTTATTAACCAAGCGCCTGTTTCATGGCGTTTGCATAGTTTTGCAAATCACCGGCGATTTTGGTTTCCGTAGCGCAGACCAGCAGTGCATTGCCTAATTCGGGATAATGCCCCTGCAGATCGAATCCGCCGAGAATGCCTTGTTGTTTCAGCTTGGACAGCACATCGGCAGTGGATTTGGGTAACGTCAACGCGGTTTCGTGGAACGTCGGGCCGCTGAATGTTCTTTTCACGCCGCCGATTTTTTCCAATTGCTCAACCAAATCCAGCGTATTGGCGTGCGAATGCGCGGCAATGCGGCGCAATCCCTCTGGACCGATCAGCGACATGTAAATCGTCGCAGCGGTAACCATCAAACCTGTGTTGGTGCAGATATTCGACGTCGCTTTCGAGCGGCGGATATGTTGCTCGCGCGCTTGCAGCGTCAGCACAAAACCTTCCTTGTTATCCAGATCGGTGGTGCGGCCGATGATACGGCCGGGCATTTGGCGCACCAGATCGTTTTTGCACGCCATAAAACCGAAATAAGGGCCGCCGCTCGACAGCGGGATACCCAATGGCTGGCCTTCGCCGACGGCAATGTCCGCGCCTTTGCTGCCCCATTCTCCGGGCGGCGTCAGCAAAGCCATTGCAGTCGGATTCACGACGCCGATGGCGAGGGCGTTTTTGCTGTGCGCCCAATCGGTCAATACGTCGACTTGCTCCAGAACACCGAAGAAATTGGGCTGCGGAATCACCAATGCGGCAAAATCACCATAATCCGATTTGCTGATCGCTGCCAGATCGGCTTGCCCGCTTTGAGCATCGAACGGCAATTCGACCACTTCGATTTTCTGATTGCTGACAATCGCGCGCACCACCTGGCGATAAACCGGGTGCACGGTTTTCGGAATCAGAATCTTACGTGAAGTTTTATGCGAACGCACCGCCATCAACGCTGCTTCCGCCAATGCGGTGGCACCGTCGTACATGCTGGCGTTGGAAACATCCATGCCGGTCAATGACGCCATCATCGATTGGTATTCGTACAGCAGTTGCAATGTGCCTTGGCTGGCTTCCGCTTGATACGGCGTATACGAAGAATAAAACTCGCCGCGCGTGGTGATTTGCCACACAGCAGCCGGAATATGATGCTCATACGCACCGGCACCGATGTAACTCTGATAAAAACCGTCCTTAGTCGCGCGCTCCATCATCAGTCGTGTAATTTCCATTTCGCTGAGGCCGGGCGGAACGCCGGTTAACTCGCCGCTGACGAGTTCTTTGGGAATTTCGTCAAACAGGTCTTCGATTGACTTCGCGCCGATGCTGGCAAGCATTTCGGCAATATCTTCTTCGGTATGAGGAATAAACGGCATGATTTATCGTTAAAACTTAAAGTAATGAGGAATTAAAAAGCAAAATACGCAATCAATTTCAGTGGTCTTCGCTTTCCACCAATGCGGTATAAGCGGCTGCATCCAACAAACCGTCTATCTCCGCAGTATTGCCGGGTTTCATTTTGAATAACCATGCGGAGTAGGCGTCTTCGTTAATTTTTCCAGGCTCGTCGACCAACGGGGAATTCACTGCGATCACCTCGCCGGAAATCGGCGAATAAACATCCGCAGCCGCTTTAACCGATTCGGCCACAGCGCATTCTTCTTTTTGTTTTAACGTCTTTCCCACTTCCGGCAACTCGATAAACACCATATCGCCGAGCAATTCCTGTGCATGATGGGTAATCCCAACAGTCACTGTGCCATCGGCTTCAGATTTTACCCATTCGTGGGATTTGCTATATTTCAAATTTGTTGGAATACTCATAGTTTCACTCCAGAAAAAGTTGTATTTTTATTAGGTTACAGCTTTATACCATCACTTTGCCGTTACGCACGAACGGGTATTTTACCACTTTGGCGCGCAACTTCTTATCGCGTACCACCACGTTCACTTCGCCGTTGCTTGCGATTTGTGTCGGCACACGCGCCAGCGCAATCGATTGATTCATCGTCGGCGAAAATCCGCCGCTGGTGATTTCGCCGGTATATTCGACACCGCCCTGTTCGCCGACCACTTGCTGATGGCCGCGCAACACGCCGCGATCGATCAAGACCAATCCCACCAATTGCTGTGTCACATTAGTATCCAGCAACGCTTGCTTGCCGATAAAATCGCGCTCGCTTTTCAAATCGACCGTCCACGCTAGGCCTGATTCCAGCGGATTCTTGGTTTCATCCATGTCTTGGCCGTATAAATTCATACCGGCTTCGAGGCGCAACGTATCGCGCGCACCCAGCCCGGCAGGCGCGACGCCGACGGCGTGCAAAGCTTTCCAGAATGCAGGCGCATCGGAAGCAGGCAGGATAATTTCAAAACCGTCTTCGCCGGTGTAGCCGGTGCGCGCAATAAAATAAGAACCCACCACAGCCGATTGAAATAATTTCAATTCTTCCGTCGCAGTCTGAGAACCCGGAATGACTTGCCACACTTTGGCGCGCGCATTCGGCCCTTGCACAGCCACCATGGCAAGATCGCGTCGCGGCGTGATTTCCAGATTCGGCGCTAAGGCATCGCGCTGTTTCATCATCCACGCCACGTCTTTGTCAGCGGTTCCGGCGTTGACGACAATGCGAAACCAGGTTTCGGACAGAAAATAAATGATCAGGTCGTCGATGATGCCGCCTTGCGGAGTCAGCATGCAGGAATACAAGGCTTTGCCGGGCAGCGTTAATTTATCGACATTATTGGCGACCAGTCGGCGCAGAAAATCGCGCACGTTGTCGCCTTTGATATCCACCGGCAGCATGTGCGAAACGTCGAACATACCGGCATCCTGGCGGACTTTGTGATGCTCGTCCAATTGCGATCCGTAATGCAACGGCATATCCCAGCCGCCGAAATCGACCATCTTGGCATTCATATCGCGGTGGGTTTGATTGAGGGGTGTCATTTTTAGCACGGTTTTTCTCCCAAAAATAAAAAAGCCATTCAAACGCAAATGACTCCACGCCCCTCTGTCCTTTTTACCTGAGAGATTGACAGAATTGAATCCGTGTGCCCCTTCGGTGGCCGAAAATGATTTTCCGGCGCTCTCCAGATTGCCTGTCGCAAGCGGTTCTCAAGGAACAAGTTTGGCTTGATCCTGCCTGAGCGATTCCGGGGGGGTTACGCCTTCGGCGGCGCTCAAAAAAACAGCGCGCTCTCCTGCTTGGATTGTTTTGGCAAAGTGCGAACTATACCTGAGTAACAAGGGTTTATACAAGCTGTTGCGCTAAATTTCGCGGCCAATCGGAAGCGCCTGATGTTGCGGCGTAAATGGAGAGTGTCGAGCGCCATGAATCGATTGGTTAAAAACATTTGCCCACAATGCGGTGGATGATCGTGAGAGAAAAGAATATCAAATGCAAGATCTGGTACCGGAAACATGCACTTACGTTTCGCGGCTTCCAGTTTTACAACCCGAACCCATGACTCACCCTACCCCACATAAAAATTGCGCATCATCCCCATATCCTCATGCTCCAGATTGTGGCAATGGTAGAGAAACAATCCGGTATGGTCTTTGAACGGTTTGATGATTTCGATTTCTTCTCCCGGCATCGCCAGCACGGTGTCTTTCCAGCCGCCGTCGATAAATCCGTCCTTGACGGTGTCATAGCCGCTGCCGGATGCATCGGTTTGCGTGCGCGATACGATTTGGAATTGCTGGCCGTGGATATGGATCGGGTGGGGTTGCGCCGTCATCATGCCCATGCCGCCCCTGCCGCCGCCCATTCTGCCCCTGCCCATCATGCCGCTTTCGTGGAATATCCGGATTCTCTGCATCGTATTGAGCGGAATCTTTTCGATTTCCCGGTGGTTTTCCATTTCGAATGTTCTGCCGTTTAATTGGAACGACATATGCCGCATGCCGATTGCGATAGGCACGATTTTATCCGGATCGGTGACATCTTTTGCAGTCCAGCGCCGCATCGGGATCAATTGATCGGGCAGTTTGGGCGAATCGCTCACATACCCGACGATTTGGAAAGTGGCAATCGGCAGCGCTTCGCTTTGACCTGCCTCATGCCCCATCATGCCCATGCCGCCGCCCATGTGCGATGCGGAGATCCGGTACGGCAAGCTTTGCAGCGTCAACTCGGAACCCACCTTGCGCCCGCTGAAATCGACCCATAATTCGACGCGCTCGGCGGGAGCGAGCATGATATAAGGCAATGTCTCCGGTTTTAGCAACAGCGCGCCGTCGGTGCCGATTGCCGTCAGCGGCGTACCGTCGCTCCAGCCTAATTTATAAATCCTGGCGTTCGATCCATTCAGAATGCGCAAACGATAAGCGCGGGTTTTCACTGGGATAGCACTGTCTGTGCGGCCGTTCACCAGGATGGTGTCGCCCCGGAAGCCTTGCATGCGCTGGTGCATGCCCAGCATATAGCGCAACTGATTGCCTTGCGAGAAACTGCGATCCTGAATCACCAGGGGAATGTCGTATTCGCCGCTCGGCAATTCCAATTTGCGCTCCGCTTCATCGGTTACGATCATCAACCCGGCCAAACCTTGATAAACCTGCGTGGCGGTCATTTCGTGGGTATGCGCGTGATACCAATTGGTTCCGGCGGGGTTGTTCACTTCGAATTCGTATACATACCGCTCGCCGCGATGAATGGCGTACA
>SXJH01000158.1 GCA_005779435.1 Nitrosomonas sp.
CACCAGCGGCAATACCGGCATTGCGTTGGCGATGGCTGCTGCTATGATGGGATACAAGATGGTGCTGGTGATGCCTGAGAATCTGAGTATAGAGCGACGGCAATCGATGAGCGCATACGGCGCAAAAATCGTTCTGACGCCGAAGTCCGGCGGTATGGAACAAGCGCGCGATGTGGCGGAAAAAATGCGCGATGAAGGGAAAGGCATCATCCTGGATCAATTTGCCAATCCCGATAACCCGCGAGCGCATTATGAGACCACGGCACCGGAAATATGGCGCGACACTCAAGGTAAAATCACGCATTTTGTCAGCAGCATGGGAACGACGGGGACGATCATGGGTTGTTCGCGATTTTTCAAGGAACAACAAACACCCGTCAAAATAATTGGTGTGCAACCGCAGGAAGGATCGCAAATTCCCGGTATCCGCAAGTGGTCTCCCGCTTATTTGCCAAAAATATTCGATGCAAATCGAGTCGATGAAATGATTTATGTGTCTCAAGCTGAAGCTGAGGACACGACGCGACGATTGGCATGCGAAGAAGGTATTTTTGCAGGGATTTCATCGGGCGGTGCGCTGGCAGCGGCGTTAAAACTATCGTCGCAAGTTGAAAATGCGGTGATTGTCTTTATTGTATGCGATCGTGGGGACCGTTATTTATCAACGGGAGTTTTTCCCGCTAACGATGTCTATGCGCAATAAAACCTGAAAACTGTACCACGACATGCTGCTCAATTATTTCTCACTTCCGATCCGGGTTTATTATCAAGATACGGATGCAGGCGGGGTGGTATATCACTCGAATTATCTTAATTTCATGGAGCGAGCGCGCTATGAATGGCTTCGGGAATTGGGGTTCAATGCAAACGCATTGATCGATGATCATAAGGTTTTGTTCATGGTGCGTTCGATTGAGATCGGTTATTTTAAGCCGTCGGTATTGGATGATTTATTGCACGTGACGGTCGCTGTCAGGGAAATGGGTAGAAGCCGGATCACGTTGTTTCAGGAAGTTTTGCGTAGCCATGTCAAATTAGTCAGTGCCACGATCCACGTGGTGTGTGTCGGTGCTGAAACGCTCAAGCCGGTGAGCATTCCAGCGCCATTACGTGAAAAAATTGGGAAATCCGTATGAGCACAACAGTAACACAAGATATGTCGTTTCTTCATCTGATTACCAGCGCCAGTCTGCTGGTGCAGTTGGTGATGTTGATTTTGGTCATGATTTCATTGGCGTCGTGGTGGTTTATCTTTCGTAAATTGTTTGTCATCCGCAACGAGATTAAGAAGACCGACGATTTCGAAGATATTTTCTGGCGCGGCGTCGATTTGAACGCATTGCATCAGCGCATTATCAGTCCGCGTTACGATTCTTGCAGTTTGGAGCGGATCTTTGCGGCCGGTTTTGGCGAATTCAACAAGCATCCGGATGGAACCGATCTTGAAGCGATCATGGAGAGCACACGCAGAGCCATGCGCGCCACTTACCAGCGTGAAATGGATTATCTGGAGTCGCACTTGTCGTTCCTGGCCACCGTCGGATCGGTCAGTCCTTATATCGGCCTGCTCGGTACGGTGTGGGGAATTATGAATTCGTTTCGCAGCCTATCCAGCGTTACGCAAGCAACCATTGCGCATGTCGCGCCGGGAATTGCCGAAGCATTGATCGCAACCGCAATGGGATTGTTCGCCGCGATTCCGGCAGTAGTCGCCTATAACCGCTATGCCAGCCGTACCGACCAATTGGCGACCCGATTCGAAAGTTTCATGGAAGAAATATCCAATATTCTGCAACGGCGGGCTGCCGCATAAAAATAACGAGAGGATATTATGGCGCGTCGTGCCAAACATCGACTGATGAACGAGATCAATGTAGTACCCTACATTGACGTAATGTTGGTGTTGTTGATCATATTCATGGTCACGGCACCGATGATTAATCACGGGCAGATCGATTTGCCGCAGATCGGCAAATCGTTGGCGACCCCGGCTGTGCCGCTGGAAGTGATTATTAAAGCGGACGGCAGCCTGGCCTTTCGCGATCGCGCACTGTCTTCTGCAGAACTGGCGGTCAATCACAGTCAATTGATCGAAGCGATCAAACAAAAGCAAGCACAGAACGCCGAGCAACCTGTCGTAATCGCGGCTGACAAAAACGTACGCTACGAAGAAGTTATCAAAGTCATGGATATCCTGCAGCAAAACCAAGTGCAAAAAGTAGGTTTACTGGCGCAACAAAAATGAATGATTGGTAATGAGCGAAAACGCTGCGCGCAATTCATCGCATTCCGAACCTAAAAGATTGACGGCGGGTGTGCTGGCTTTGCTGGTGCATGCCGTTTTTATTGCGGTATTGGTTTTTGGATTAAGCTGGAAAGATCATCCGCCGGAAGGCATGATGGTCGATATTTGGACTGAATTGCCCAAGCCGGTTCAAGAACCGGCGAAAACGCAACCGCCGCCCAAGCAACCTGAACCCGAAGCGCCGAAACCCGAACCGCTTAAGCCGCAACCACCGAAACCGGAACCGGAGCCACCGAAATCCGAACCGCCGAAGCCCGTGCCGCAAAAACCGGTGGCGGCACCGCCTGCGAAGAAGCCGGATATCGCAATGAAACAGAAGCCGGAACCGGAGCCGGTTAAGGAAGTAAAGCCGGATTTGGAAGAGCAGAAGAAAAAAGAACAAGAAAAAATAAAAGAGCAGGAGCGGCTGAAGGAGCTTGAGAAAAAGAAGGCGCTGGAAAAACAGAAAGAATTAGAGAAACAAAAAGAGCTGGAAAGACAGAAGGAGTTACAGAAGCAAAAAGAAAAAGAACTCGCAGCGCAGCGTCAACGCGACCAGGAGGCAAAAGCGCGACAAGCGGCAGAGGCGCAACGTGCCGCCGAAGCGCAGCGCGCTGCGCAGCAAGCTGCTGCCAGAAGCCAGGTAACGAACGAGATTGGTAAATACAAAGCGTTAATTACGGCTAAAATCAGAAGCAGGGCCGTCATGCCGCCCGATTTGCCAGGGAATCCTGTGGTGGAATTCAACGTCACATTACTGCCGGGAGGCGACATTCTGGATGTTCGATTAATGCGTAGTAGCGGTCATGCGGTTTTCGACAGTGCGGTCGAGCGCGCGATTTTTTTGTCGAAACCGTTGCCGGTGCCGCCGGATCCGGCATTGTTCAATGAATTCCGTAGCTTGAATATTAAAGTGTATTATCGTGAATGATTGTTATAATCAACAGGCTTTTTGCTTTCTGAAAATTTAATACTTATGCCAATTTCTCGTTTCAAGTCGTTTCGCGGCACAGCGATTCTGTTGCTGTGGCTAATCAGCGCACCAG
>SXJH01000159.1 GCA_005779435.1 Nitrosomonas sp.
GCCTATTAGCCGTGTAGTTATGCGGCTTTGCGGCAAACTCGGTTTTACGGGATGAATGTGCATTTCGGTTAACCATCTTGATCTTGTCTGAATAACCTCCTTTTGGAGTGGCTTCATCAGCGCAAGAATCTACCTGCCAACCATGTTTCTGTTTTGACTTGCTGCAACAAAGGATCGTGATCGCTAATCTTTTGCTTGTTTGCCTGCCGCAACTGTCAAAATTCCGGCAAGGTCGCCATGCAGGTCACTGCGCGTCCGGTTTACTTGACCAGGTCATTTTGCCATTGAACCAGCGATTGACCATCGCGGCATCAAGACCTTTTGGGCACCAAATCCCGCTCCTTCAAAGAATATTCTCGCAATCGCTGAACTCATGCAAGAAACATAAGCAGATGCGGCGAATAGTCATCATAATATCCGCATAAGTTGCGGTTATTACAGTTGCAAAATACGGAGAATATGACGCATAATCTCCGCATGAGGTGCGCAGAATGAATCGCTATATCCATGAATTGCCTGGCTGGCCTGATTTCCGCTGGGATCATAAAAAATTATCCGGGTTGCTGGCATCTGTGCGTCATCGGCAGGGACGACTGATCGGCAGGATGGAAGCGTTGGGATTTCCGTTACAAGCGGAAGCCACGCTCCAGACCTTGACGCTTGATGTGCTGAAGTCTTCCGAAATTGAAGGCGAAATTCTGGATCGCGACCAGGTT
The DNA here is from genome assembly GCA_005779435.1 of Nitrosomonas sp. Classification (GTDB taxonomy): domain Bacteria; phylum Pseudomonadota; class Gammaproteobacteria; order Burkholderiales; family Nitrosomonadaceae; genus Nitrosomonas. The sequence continues at coordinate 717 of SXJH01000159.1, forward strand.
CGCTCATCCATTGCCCGGCGGCGAGGGTTGGATATTGGCGCGTTAGCACCCACTGACCGCCATGTTGATGGCATTGTCGATATGATGCTGGATGCGACGCAAAATTACGCGCAACCACTAAGCACTGAGCGTCTGTTTGGCTGGCATGCAGCCTTGTTCCAGACTGGTTATAGCGGCATGCATAAAATCCTCATCGGGCAATGGCGCGATGATTCAAGCGGGCCGATGCAGGTGGTATCCGGCGCTCTTGGAAAGGAGCGGATACATTTTGAAGCGCCTGCCGCCAATCGCCTTAAAAAAGAAACCGATATGTTCCTGAAGTGGTTTAACGGCAAGGACAGTGCGGATGCCGTTCTCAAGGCAGGCATTGCCCACCTGTGGTTTGTCACACTTCATCCTTTCGAGGATGGCAACGGACGTATCGCACGTGCGATTGCCGATATGGCATTGGCGCGATCCGAACAAAGCCCGCAGCGCTTTTACAGCATGTCGGCACAAATCCGGCAGGAACGAAAAGCTTATTACGATATGCTGGAAAAAACTCAAAAAGGTGACCTCGATATCACACCCTGGCTGGAATGGTTTTTAAATTGCCTTGACCGTGCAATCAGCAGCACGGAAGAAACGTTGGGCAGCGTGTTCCATAAAGCCCGGTTTTGGCAGAGTCATAAGGATGTGCCATTCAATGATCGCCAGCGCCTGATGCTGAACAAAGTGCTGGATGGGTTTGAAGGCAAGCTTACATCCTCAAAATGGGCAAAGATCGCCAAATGTTCTCAGGATACGGCCCTGCGGGATATTCTTGATCTGATGGAACGCGACATTCTGATTAAAGATACCGGTGGCGGGCGCAGCACCAGTTATTCCCTAGGAGTCTATCGGACTTAAGATTAATCTACTACGCCGATGGGATAACGGTTCATCTTTCCCCAATTTCTCGTTGCATAGATTAACTATGTGCCTCAAAGTTGAGAAAATCTGCACTCACTCTCCCATTCGGCTCGTTACGATTGCTTAAGTTCGACAGACTCCTAGACGGAATACCAGAAACCCAATGATGGAATGAATTCAAGATATTGGACTCAAATTTAACCTGATCTACTACAGCCCCAAAATTATTAGTGCCACGATTTTTATCATTAAATGAAAAAAATCAAGGGGGAGCGCTGATTCATTCGGCGAACGAGAGGAAGCACGAGGCGCGCAGAACGCAGCAACCGAGACCTATTGACACGATGGGCGAGAAAGCAAGTGCCGCACAACGAAGTGATTCGTGCGCACAACCAATAAATCAGTGTTTCCTAAATACTGTAAACAACGCCAGGTATTCTTGCGGTTTATGACATAAAAATCCGGTAGCTTCGGGCTTTCCGTGGTTCAATTGCATATTGATGATTGACCGCTGATCGATCGGCACAGGAATTAATGGCATGGATGCACAAACCCATTTAAAAATAACGGAGAGACTTGCCATACCGCTGGCCGAGATCGAGATTCAGGCGGTGCGTGCGCAAGGTGCCGGCGGGCAGAATGTCAACAAAGTTGCGACTGCGATTCATCTGCGGTTCGATATCCGGGCGTCGTCGTTGCCCGAGCATTATAAGGAAAGGCTATTGCAATTAAAGGACAACCGCATCAGCAGCGAAGGGGTCGTTGTCATCAAGGCGCAGCGGTTTAACAGTCAGATCAAGAACCGGGAAGACGCGCTCAGTCGTTTGCGTGAGTTGATCAAAAGCGTCACGGTTGTCATAAAAACCCGCTTGCCTACCAAGCCGACCAGGACTTCCCAAATTAAACGCTTGGACAGCAAAGCGTTACAAAGCCAAAGAAAATCGTTGCGCGGCAAGGTCGGCGAGGAGTGATAAAATCACGCGGGGTACTTCTCTGGCAATATCGCCAAAGAGAAGAAAGCCAAGATCAATCGATGGAATAAAGGTTTAATCCGTGACAACACCGGTTTTCTCTTCATTGACGCCTGATTGCGTCATGAACGCGCTGGACAGTTTGGGCTATCGCTGCGATGGCCGTCTACTGGCGCTTAACAGCTATGAAAACCGCGTCTACCAGGTCGGCATGGAAGAAGGCGCGCCGCTCATTGCAAAATTCTATCGGCCAGGACGCTGGACGGATGAAGCGATTCTGGAGGAGCACGCATTCGTGCAGGAATTAGCCGAGCGCGAAATTCCCGTGGTGCCCGCACTGACGGTCAATGGCAAAACGCTGCATGGCTTCGGGGGATTCCGCTTCGCGGTTTTTCCCAAACACGGCGGACGTGCGCCCGAATTGGAAGACGGTCGCACGCTGGAATGGATGGGGCGTTTTCTTGGTCGCATCCATGCGATTGGCGCAATCAAACCGTTTCAGCATCGCCCGGCGCTCGACATTGAAAGTTTCGGAGACGAGCCGCTTCGATTCTTGCTATCCAGCGGTTTTATTCCAGCCGATCTCGATGCGGCGTACCGCAGCGTAGCCGAGCAAGCATTGACCGGTGTCCGTCACTGTTTTGAGCGGGCTGGCGATGTAAAAAAGCTGCGCCTGCATGGCGATTGTTATGCAGGCAATGTCTTGTGGACAGACGATGGCCCTCACTTCGTAGATTTTGACGACAGCCGTATGGGACCTGCGGTGCAAGATTTATGGATGCTGCTGCCGGGCGATCGCACCGATATGGCACGACGATTGAACGATGTTCTGGCCGGATACGAAGACTTTTACGATTTCGATTTGCGCGAATTGCATTTGATCGAAGCGCTGCGCACCTTGCGCCTGATTCATTATGCCGCCTGGTTGGGGCAGCGATGGGACGATCCTGCTTTCAAGCAAGCCTTTCCCTGGTTTAATACGCAGCGTTACTGGCAAGATCGCATTCTGGAGCTGCGCGAGCAAGTTGCATTGATGAGCGAACCGCCGTTGTGGCATGTTCAATCCGTTTAATTTTTAGAGACGCCTTTATTGTGACAAATTTGGTTTACCCAATTCATTGGCCGAAACATAATCTCATGCTGCCTTCCATCGAACAACGCCTTGCCGCCGAGCTTGCCGTAAAATCCTCGCAAATCCAGGCCACCGTGCAATTGCTCGACGACGGCGCTACCGTGCCGTTTATCGCCCGCTACCGCAAGGAAGTGAGCGCATCTTCGACCACGCA
>SXJH01000160.1 GCA_005779435.1 Nitrosomonas sp.
GCCCTTGGGAGCGAGCGCCGCAGAAATCTGGGCGTTGTCCGATTTGTACGCGACAATCGACGAAGCGCGCCGGGATCGTTACCAAGCGGATGCGCGCATCGTATGGAATCGCTATCGCAAGCAAACGCGCTCGGCCAGGGAGTTCAGCGACGCGGTGCAAGAAGAGATGGCGTTGCCGCAATTACAGTCCCATTTGAGTTTTCGCGTGGCATACAGCGATGTATTGGCGCGGGGGTTGTGGGTGGGCGAATGGCATGACCAAACCGCCAAGAGCGAGATCAATGCGCTGACGGCTGAGATCGCGGCGTGTCTGGGCGCGGGGCCGTCTGCGGATATTCTCTCCGGCAGTCGTCGCATTAAATAGGAACCGGTAATGGCGGCTAAAAAAACAGAGCACGAGACACAGGGAAGTGCCAAGCGAATAGCGGCCAGTATCCGTAAGCCCGTGTTGCCGGTGGCAAACAAACTGGAGCAGGCGCTGCAATTTGCGCAGAAATCGCCGTCCCCGGAAAGGCCTGGTGAAGAATCGGTTGCGGCATCGGTTCCTTTACCCGAGGCCTGCGCGGTTGAGCCATCGCCGAATCCCGATCGGGCGCATCCCGGAATAAGCGCATGGTCGTTGATGCCCAAGAGCAGCGAAGAGCGGCAGGTGTTGCAGGCGCGCGCTAAAATTTTCGCAAAACGAGAGCAGCGGCAGGATGTTGAAGTGTGTGAGCAGTATATTCGCTTCCGCCTAGGCGAGGCGGCGATGTACGGCATATCTTATGCCAGTATGGATGAGATTTTGCCGGTAGCGAAGGTGTCGCGGGTGCCGTGCACGCCGGATACTATCGCCGGTATCGTCAACTACCGGGGCGAGTTGCTGACCGTGCTTGATTTGAAGCGAGTTTTTAACATCAAAGACGATGATCGCCCGGCGAAATCCTGGATTCTGGTGATCAAGGAAGGCAGGCTGAAGGCCGGATTGATGGTGGACGAAGTGGACGATAACGATGAATTCGCGCCTGCGCAATTATCGCCGCCGCTGGATGGCAATGAGTTGGTGCGGGGGATTCATCAGGGAAAGGTGGTGATTCTGAGTGCCGCATCGATATTCGCGCATCCGGCGCTGAATATCGATGAATCGGTGGATTAGGGAAACGCCGATTCATTCGGCGAACGAGATGAAGCACGAGGCGCACGGAACGCAGCAACCGAGACATATCGACAAGATAGACGAGGGAGCGAGTATCGCGCAACGAAGTGATTCTCTCGTACAGCCAATAAATCAGCGTTTCCTTAGCAGGCTTGTTGGAGTGTTTCCGGTCTTAGGGTTAACCAAGGCATGTTGAGTTTGTAACATTTTTGAGGATCGCGGGTATGAAAAAAATTGATATAAAAACGACCGACGAAGTGCATGCGGACTGCCAGAGTCAAATGGAGGCGCTGAACAGATCGCATTGCATCCTGGAGCTAAGTCTGGACGGGTCGATTCTGACAGCCAATGCCAATTTTCTGGATTTGCTGGGCTATGCCCTGAAAGAAGTCAAGGGAAAGCACCATCAGATTTTTATGGACCCGGTCTATGTCGATAGCGACGAATACCAGGCGATGTGGGCATCCATTCAGCAGGGAACCGATTCTGCGGGAGAATGCAGGTGGTTGAATAAGAAAGGCGGCGAGGTTTGGTTGCAGGTCAGCTATAACGTGATCCGGGATAAAACCGATGAGCCGGTCAGAGTCATGCAGTTGGCCAGAGACATCACCGGCGATAAGATCGCGCGCCTGGCGCGGGAGGCCGAATACAAGGTGCTGACCGATATCGTGAATATGACCAGCATCGTTTCGCATGCGGATTTGCGCGGCAATATCACGGATATCAATGAAAAATATATACAAGTTTCCCAATACAATCGGGATGAGCTGATCGGCAGTCCGCACAGCATCACCCGCCATCCGGATATGCCCAAATCCACATTCAAGCAGGTGTGGAATACGATCGGGCACGGCAAAATTTTTCGCGGCGTAATCAAAAACAGAGCGAAAGACGGCACGCCTTATTACGTGGATGCCGTGATTGCGCCTATTTTGGGCAGCAATGGCAAGCCCAAGAAATATATCGGGGTGCGTTACGATATTACCGAGCAGGAGATCGAGCGCCACAACATGAAAGGCATATTGGACGCTATCGATACGTCTTATGCCTATATTGAATTCGATCCGGACGGCCATGTCCTGACGGCGAATGATAATTTCCTGCAACTGTTCGGGTATCGGAAGGAAGAGGTGGTCGGCAAGCACCATCGGTTATTTGTTGAATCCGGTTATGAGAAATCTCGTGACTACCAACAATTCTGGGCGGATTTGAGAAATGGGCAAGGTCACAGCAATGCATTTCCGAGGGTGAGGAAATCCGGCGATAGGGTTTGGTTGCAGGGCGTTTACGCGCCGGTCAAGGATGAAATGGGGCGGGTGGTCAAAGTGGTGAAGATCGCCACCGACATTACGCAGCAAGTGAATGTCGAGACGGATTACAAGAACCGGGTCAAAGAATACAGCGAGTTCATCGGCAAAGTGGCGGGCGGCGATTTGCGTCAGTGCGCCGATGCGTCGGGCGGTAATGAACTGAGCATAATCGGCGGCAATTTGAACGCGATGGTGGAAAGCCTGACAGGCATCACGCGGCAGATCGACGAAGCGAATAATTCCTTAGTAAGCGCGATAGGGCAAATACAATCGACGGTCAATACGCAAGCAGCCGGTGCTTCCCAGCAAGCGGCCGCTGTCGGCGAGATCGTCGTGACACTGGAAGAGGTGCGTTCGACTTCCGCGCAAAATCTGACTAAAGCCAAACAACTGGGCGAGGTGGCGGAGCGCGTGCGGCGCGAAGGTGCGCAGGGGCAGCAGGTATTGGAGCAAACCGTTGCCGGTATGGAGGTGATTCGCGAACGTGTGGAGAATATCGCCAATACGATTCTGGCGCTATCGGAACAGACGCAGCAAATCGGTGAGATTACCGACGTGGTATCCAATATTGCCCAGCAATCCAAGATGCTGGCGCTGAATGCCTCCATCGAAGCGGCCAAGGCCGGCGATGCCGGTAAAGGGTTTGCCGTGGTTGCCGCCGAAGTCAAGGAATTGGCGATCCAGTCGCAACAATCGACGGCGCAGGTGCAGAAAATCTTGCAAGACATCCGGCGCGCCACGGATCGGGCGGTGATGGCTACGGAAGAAGGCAATAAGCGCGTCGATGTCGGTGTGGTGCTGGTGGAAAAGAGCGGGGAGATGATGAAGCAATTGAGCGAGGTGATCGATGAGACCGTGCGCGCCAGCAAGCAGATTGTCGCGGCGGTGCAGCAGGAAGTGGTCGGTATCGATCAGGTTTCCACTTCGATGAATGAGATCAATAAGGTCACTTCACAGTTTGTGTCCAGTACGCAACAAACCAAAGAAGCGGCTGCCAATATGGATAGGGTGGCTGAAAGACTGCAAGAGTGCGTTAGTGTTTACAAAATATAAGCAGCCGGTCGATTGATCGGTTTTGTTATTGGTCGCGCGAATTCAATGATATTCCTTTGCAAAGAGACTGCGGTGGAGGGTTGCTCATGGCGATGAGATTCGATCCCGAAATCATGCGCCAACTGGTGCTGATGTTCAGAACCGAGTTGCTGGAACAGTCGCAAATGATTACCGACGGATTGCTTGCGCTGGAAAAGGGAGTTTTCGGAGAGCAGCGCGAACAGTGCCTGGATCGGATTTTTCGCGCCGCGCACAATATCAAAGGCGCGGCGCGCGGCATCGACGCAAAAGATATCGCCAGTATTGCGCATAACTTGGAAACGTTGTTTAGCAAATTCCGCCGCGAAGAAGCTGCGATTGATCAGAAATCCATCGATTTGTGCTTACTGGGTTTGGATCGGATGCGGCAAATCATGACGGCGCTGGAGGCGGGTGAATCGCCGGATCAAGGCAGTGTCTATGACTGGCTGGATCAATTCGATGCGCAACAAGAAGCGACGGATGCTTCGATGTCCGGTATCGATTCGAAGACACCCGCGCCAGAGCCGCCGGGGAGCATGAAAGAGGCGGGAAAGGAATCCGTCGAGTCCGTCCCGGCAGTCATCCGACCGCCTAAACCGGAGATTGCGGCGGCGGTTAGCGCTCCGCCCCGCGAACCGGTGCGCGCTGTGGAATCGAAGGCGATAGCGGAAGCCGATCAATCGATTCGCGTTTCCTTGCACAAGCTGAACGAGTTTTCCGCGCTGGTTGAAGATCTATTGGCGGCCAAAATTGAAATGGAAGAGCATTTGGGAGCGATCAAGTGCTTGTTTGAAGATGCGCAATCTTTTTCCAGGGAATGGTTCAAGCACCTCGAGGTGTTGAGAAAAATGGAAGCGGTTGCGCTCCACGATCAAAAAGGCGATTTGCTGACCGCCAAAACAGCCGGTATCAATCAGTTTAGGGTCGGCACGCAGCAATTATACAAACGCATGCGCGACAGCAGCAATCGTTCCGGCCTGACGTTTCATCAATTGCAGGAACAGGTGCGGGCGTTGCATCTGGTGCCGGCTGCGGTGCAATTGCAACCTTTGGCAAGATTGGTGCGCGATGTTGCGCTGTCGCTGAATAAAAAAGTCGATTTCGATATCGTTGGCGACGACATCGAGATGGATCGCCCGATACTGGACGGTATTAAAGATCCGTTAATGCATTTATTGCGCAACGCAATCGATCACGGCATCGAAAGCCCGGAGGCGAGGCGTGAATGCGGCAAGCCTGAGAACGGCCGTTTGACGGTTGCGGTCAGTAAAGAACGCGACCGGATTCTGATAACGGTCAGCGACGATGGCGCCGGTATCGATGTCGACAATGTGGCGCGCCATGCCGTCAGGAAGAAATTGATCGGTCAGAACGAAGTTTCTTCGCTGAGCAAGGCTGAGATCATCGAGTTGATTTTTCGTCCCGGTTTTTCCAGCAAAGAGATTATTACCGACATTTCGGGAAGAGGGGTCGGTCTCGATGTTGTGCTGACCGGTGTGCGTAATCTGAAAGGCGACATCAAGGTCGATACGTCAGCGGGAAAAGGTACGGCGTTCGTGCTCAGTCTGCCGCTTACGCTGTCTTCGGATCATGGATTGATGGTGCGGGTGAGCGGCAATATTTATGCGATTCCGATTGCCTCGGTTGAACGCGTGATGGAAATAAGCAAGCAGGACGATTTGGTGGATATCGGCGGCAATCGGGCCATTCTGATCGGCGGGAAGGCGATTCCGGTGCGCGATCTGGCTGCGGTTCTCGAAATCGGGCGTTTTCAATTGGCTGCGGCGGAGAAGCTGTCGCTGGTTGTGATTTCGCGAGGCTGGCAGCGAGTCGCCTTGCTGGTGGAGGAAATTGTCGGCGAGCGCGAGATTGTGATCAAGCGCCTCAAATCGCCGCTGAAGTCGGTGCGCAATGTGATGGGCGCGACTTTTATGGGCAGCAGCGAAGTGATTGTTGTGCTGAATCCGAACGATGTGGTGGTGAGCGCATTGCGCCCAAGCGCTATGGCCCGGTTATCGTTGCAAAATCAAACGGAAGCGGTGGAAGACAGCGCCGTGCCGGAAATTCTGGTCGTGGACGATTCGATCACGATTCGGACGTTTGAAAAGACGCTCCTGGAAACATGCGGTTACAGGGTTGCTGTGGCGGTTGACGGGCAAAGCGCGTGGGAATTGATTCAGAAGCAGCGGTTCGATTTGGTTGTGACCGATGTCGAAATGCCGTTTATGAACGGTTTTGAATTGACCGAGCGCATTAAGCGTCATGAGAGATTTAAGAAGATGCCGGTCGTGATCGTGACCTCGTTGAACAGCGAAGCCGAAAAGCAACGCGGCATTGAGGTTGGCGCCAGCGCGTATATCGTTAAAAATCAATTCGAATCCAGAGTATTGTTGGATGTGGTTCAGCAGTTGATATAACCTAACAATAACAATAAAGAGAGGAAATATGATCCGGATTTTGATCGTCGAAGATTCCGACGTGGTTAGTTTGCTGCTCAAGACGATTCTTGAGAACGAGCCCGATATGCAGGTGATAGGGCGCGCCAAGGACGGGCGCGAGGCGGTGCAACTGGCGTATGAATTAAAACCGGATTTGGTGACGATGGATATTCGCATGCCAGTCATGGATGGTTTTGAAGCCACCCGATTGATTATGGCGACCGCTGCGGTGCCGATTGTGGTGATCAGTTCCAGCGTGGACGACGAGGAATTGAAAATCACTTTCCGGGCGATTGAGGAGGGCGCTCTCGCGGTACTGGAAAAACCCAGGGGATTCACCCATCCCGATTTTGAAAGCATGCGCAAGGAAATGATCGATACTATTCGCGCGATGGCGGAAGTGAAGGTGGTGCAGCGTTATAGTCCGAGTTCGCTGAGAGGGGCGGCTATTTTTGAAGCGGCTATCCAGCAACGAACCAAAGCGCACGAGATCATAGCCATCGGCTGTTCAACGGGCGGTCCGCAGGCATTGCAGACAATCCTGAGCCGGTTGCCGCAGGGGTTTCCGGTACCGATCGTAATTGCGCAACATATCAGCAGAGGATTTGTCGGCGGATTGGTGGCTTGGTTGCAAGGCAATACGTTGTTAGCGGTTGCGCTGGCGCAGGAAGGGCAAAAATTGCAACCTGGAACCGTTTATTTGGCACCCGATAATTATCATTTATGCGTTGAGCGAGGGTGCGACGGTTTGATTGCAAGATTAAAAGATGATGCCGAGGTGAATGGTTTTCGTCCGTCGGCCACGGTGTTGTTCAAGTCGGTGGCGGAAACATGCGGAAATAAAAGTGTCGGTGTGCTGCTAACCGGCATGGGAGCGGATGGCGCGGAGGGTTTGCTGTCGATGCGGCAAACGGGGGCGCATACGGTGGTGCAGGATGAGGCCAGTGCGGTGGTTTATGGCATGCCGGGATCGGCAATTGCATTGAATGCGGTAGATCAGGTTGTGCAATTGCAGAACATGGCGTCGTATTTGTTGAGTTTGGCAAGGAAATGAGATTGTTTGGGGAGATGCTGATTCATTCGGCGAACGAGATGAAGCACGAGGCGCACGGAACGCAGCAACCGAGACATATCGACAAGATAGGCGAGGGAGCGAGTACCGCGCAACGAAGTGATTCGCTCGTACAGCCAATTAATCAGCGCTCCCTTGGAATCGATTGAATTCTGCCGATCAAGGTATTCGCATGGGGTGACTGTGGTAACCAAACTCTCTGAATTGCAACATTTGTTTTATGCGGATTGCGGCAAGCGGATAAAGCGCATCGATTCGATTTTGAAGTGCGGCGAACACGGCATTACCGCGAACGATTGCGATGTGTTGTATCAAGAATTCGATAGCTTGTACGGAGGCGCTAAAGCGGCCTGTTTCCCTGAGCTTGAGAATTTCTTTTTCGCATTGGCGGGCTATGCGCGGTTTCTCAAACGTTGTTTGCCAAATCTTGTTAGCGAACGGGATGTGCGGTTGATTCGGGAAGGAGTCGATCTGGTAACTGCCGGAGAAAGCGGGCAATGCAGCGGTATAGAGGAAAATCGGGAGCGATTGCTGGTGTTTGTTAAACAATTGAGCGAGTGGATGCAGCGGCCTTCGAAAGGAGTGTAACGTTATGATAAATGAAATGAACCGGCAAATGGAAGGGCCGATCGATCGGCGTTATCGAATTCTGATTGTCGACGATATGGCGACCAATCGCATGCTGGCCCGTTCGGCGTTAAACGACATGGAGTACGATATTCTGGAAGCCGATGGCGGCGAAGCGGCGTTGCGGATATTGAACGATCGTGTGGTCGACGTGGTGTTGCTCGATGTGAGAATGCCGGGAATGGACGGTTTTGAAGTGTGCAGGAGAATCCGGCAGATCGAGCGCCTGAAATTGCTGCCGGTGATTATGCTGACTGTCGTGGAGGAGAAGGACAGTATCGTAAACGGGATGAAAGCCGGCGCCAGCGATTATCTGACCAAGCCGTTTCATGCCAACGAGCTGATGGCGCGGTTGGCCGCTGCTGCGGAGCGCAACCGGCTGGGAGAAGAATTGATCGTGGCGCGCCGTGCCGCCGAATCGGCCAATCAATCCAAAAGCTCGTTTCTGGCGACAATGAGCCATGAGATCCGAACGCCGATGAATGTCATCATCGGATTGTCGCATTTATGTTTGCAAACCAATCTCGATCCGAATCAAAGAAATTATGTGGAGAAAATAAACCGGGCGGCCTTGTCGTTATTGGACATCATTAACGATGTGCTGGATTTTTCCCGCATCGAAGCGGGAAAGCTCGAGTTATCGAAAGAGGATTTCGATTTGCGTTCATGTTTGGCGCGCGTGGATTCGTTGATTGGTTTTCTGGCGCGATCCAAAGGATTGGCGTTTGAAATCAATATCCCAAGCGAGATCCCCTATTTTTTGCACGGCGATGCCGTGCGGCTGGGGCAAATTCTCATTAATTTGGCGGGTAACGCCGTCAAGTTTACCGAGAAAGGTTCTGTCAAAATCACCATTGTTTGCGAGGCACTGCATCCCGATGAAGTGGATTTGAAATTTTCAATTCGCGACACCGGAATCGGTTTGAGTTCCGAGCAGATCGAGCGTTTGTTCAAATCGTACAGTCAAGCGGAAAGCACGACGCATCATAAATATGGCGGGAGCGGCCTTGGTCTGGTGATCAGCCGGCAAATGGTGGAGTTGATGCAGGGACGCATCTGGATTGAAAGTGCATTGGGTCAAGGCAGTACGTTCCATTTTACGGCGCGATTCGGTCGCGGTAAGGAAGTCGAGGCGAATGTCATGCACCAGGCCGTCGATCTGCAAGCAGCGAAGCAACGGCTCAAGGATGCGCGGATTCTGATTGTGGAAGACAATCCTTTCAATCAATTGGTAGTTCGGGATTTGCTGGGTCTGGTTGAGGCAGTTGCCGAGGTTGCCGATAACGGAAAAGAGGCGCTGAGGCTTCTGGAAAATGAGAAGTTCGATTTGGTGCTGATGGATACGCAATTGCCGATCATGGACGGTTATGAGACAACGCGGCATATTCGTGAAAAAGCCGAGTTTGCGGCGCTGCACATAGTTGCGATGACGGGCAATGTAACGGCGGAGGATCGCAAGCGGTGTTTGGCGGTCGGGATGAACGATTTTATACCGAAGCCGGTTAATCCCGATCAAATGTACCTGATTCTGGCGAAATGGTTGCCATCGTCCGATGGCCTGAATGAAAAGGGAGGAAATGAGAATTTGAAAACGACGATTGAAGCGATTCGATCCGAGGTGTCGGTAGTCGATATGGATATGCTGCGCGGTATGTTTAATAACGATACCGCATTGATACGTAAGATTGGGTTGAAATTTATCGAGGTTGCAAATGCCACCTTGTCTGAAATGAAGGCGGCTCACGATAATCGCGATTTGCATGAGTTGGGCCGTTTGGGGCATAAGCTGAAATCTTCCGCAAGAACCATCGGTGCTTTAAGTTTCGGCGATTTATGCGATGCGCTTGAAATGGCCGATGCGAGTAACGATTGGGCTGCCGCTGAAACCATCGTAGTGCAACTGCCGCCCTTGCTGGATCGGATTACGGAGCAACTGCATAAAGAATTGCAGTGATAAAGACAGCAAAGAGCTGCTAAAGGTCGTCGATGACGGTTATTCTGATCTATTTGCGCGGCTATTTCGCGCATGTGGATAAAGGGTTGTTGCTGTTTTGCAGTATTTGGACCGCTGTGCTGATCGCCTTGAACTATCAATTGGGGATTGAACGCACGCTGATTGCCAATTTGGATTCCCGGTTTTATCAATTCCTGGCGTTGTTTTGCGTTTATTGTTGCGCTTTCGTCGTTCCCTATCTTTTTATCGCTGTTTTTAGAAAGCCGCTCATCGTGATTACGCCGCTGTTTTGGTGGCTGCTGCTGATCGCTCCGGCTTTGTTTGCATTCAAAGTCAGCGTTGTCAATCCGCTGGAGTACGGTCTTGCAGGTGTTTGGGGCGATTATTGGGTGGCTGCTACGACGCTGCCGTTTAAGTTTCTGACGGTGCTGGCGCCGTTGATCGTTTTGCATCGGATGCTTGCTCCGCAGACGAGCTTCTGGGGTATGACATTGCAGAATCTACGATGGCGTCCCTATCTGCAAATGCTGGTTTTGATGGTGCCGTTGATCCTATTCGCCAGTACGCAACCGGATTTTCTGAGCGTTTATCCCCGGGGGGCGCAAATCGCTTTTATAACAGCCCATACGGATTATTGGCATGGTATTTTGCTCAAGGCATTGTATGAAATCAGTTACGGGATTGATTTTGTAACGATCGAGTTGTTCTTTCGCGGTTTTCTGATCTTTGCTTTCACGCGCTTTGCCGGTGCTGCGGCGATTCTGCCGATGGCGGTGTTCTATTGCAGCATCCATTTCGGCAAACCTTTGCTGGAGTGCGTTTCGTCTTTTTTCGGCGGATTAATCCTCGGTGTTGTCGCGTATCGGACGCAATCGATCGTCGGCGGCTTGGCGGTACATCTGGGGGTCGCCTGGATGATGGAGATCGGCGGTTACGTGGGGAACGGTATGTTGAGAGGTAAGGGATAGTTGGTGCGGCGCGGAAACAAAAAAACCGCCGGTTAGGGCGGTTTTTTGTAAATCAGTTTCTTTGGCGATTAATGGCCAGGCTTGCTGGTTCCGCCGAAAGGACGCGGATCTTGTCCTTCTTTGAGGCATTCACCATTACCACCTACGCCAAACTTACAATCGTCATACGAAGCATTGGGATCGCCCATGTCGGCATTAGAACAAGCAGTCATAAATACTAATAGTAGTACAGCCAAGAGTGATAATTTCATCTCCGTCGTTTCCTTAATTTAAGTTTATTTACCATGTTTACATCAAGGTTTGGAGTATACAACAGAGCGATTGAAATTTCCAAGAACTTCATGCCTGCGGGCGGCAATGCAATCTGCGGCGGCTTTTGCGGGCTAGGAGTCTGTCGGACTTAAGACCAATCTACTGCGCCGATGGGATAACGGTTCATATTTCCTCAATTTTTCGTTGCATAGATTAACTATGCGCCTCAAAATTAAGAAAGTATGCACTCGC
>SXJH01000161.1 GCA_005779435.1 Nitrosomonas sp.
CGGAAACGGATTCTGGTTTTTTCTTTTCCCGGATAAGGTTCGATATGAATGTCGGACACTCCCATCTTGTGCGCATCGACAATGATTTTATTGACGAGCTTGACCAATTCGTTGTCGGAAGCCGCCGAGGATTCTTCGATCTCGCTCAGCACATCGTCGACTTGCTCGCTTTCAAGATTGGTCAGCATTTCATTGATGTCGCCCGCACCGATTTCATCCTGATTGCCGCCAAAAAACTGTTCCACGGTATCGGCGAATTCGCGCTTCGTGGTTACCGCATAGACGATTTTGTGCTTTGGAAATATGGTGCTGGCAATGCGCTGCGACTTGACCCGCTCGGGATCCAGCGACAAAACGACCAGTCCGTCCTTGCCTTCGTCGATCGGCAATAGCGCATTGCTCTCGACGTAGTCCCTTTTTAAATTCTTCAGTAAATCCACCGGCTTGATGCGATCCGCTTTGAACGGCTCATACTTGACGTCAAAAAAAGCGGCAAGCGCCCTGCCGATAACCGGCAAGGAGATTTGAAATTCATCGTGCAGAATATCTTCCAAATCGCAGCCCTTTTCACGCGCGGAACGCGTCGCCAGCTCGTAATCGGATGTGGAAATAATCGCATCGAGAATCAGATAATCGTATTTGGATTTCAGCAAATGCGCCGGTCTTTGCCGTTGTCTAAACGCAATGGCGAGAGTGCGGCAAATATCGGCCACTTCGTCGGCGATCTCTGCCGGGAACGGTTGATTGTCGTTGCTGTTAATCACCTGAACCACGCCCATCAATTCCTGCGTTTCCGCATTCAAAATAGGGGCTGCCAGCATTTGCTTCGTCCGATAACCGGTCCGTTTATCGACATCATGAGAAAAAACCAACGCCGGATTGATTTTCTTCAACTCGCTTTTATTGTATACATCCTCAATGTTGATGACTTTCTTCTGCAACCCCGAAAAACCGATCACGCTGGTTTCCGTTACCGGTATTTTCAAATCCTGAAACGAATCGAGCCCGGCTTTTACACGCGAAACAAAAAACGATTTATCGTCGTTCAGCGAATAAATCGTCAATCGATCCGCATTGAACAAAGCGCAAATATCCTTACTGACCTCCAGCATGATTTCGTCGATGTCGTTGGCGGCATGCACTTTGTTGATGACGGCTTGCAATCGTTTGGCGGAATCCCTGGCGGATGTCCGCATCTGTTTGGGTTGTATACTGACGGCTGTGCTCATGATGTCGCTCCTCAAAAATCCTAAAATTCGAATAATTGATCGTTTTCAAGTCGTTGCGGATCGTATTTCCCGATGGACTGCCGGATTTCCCGCATCGTTTCGTCGGCTTCATTCGGCTTCAGGTGTGTGATGTACAGCTTCGCCGGGCGTTCCAGTTTTTCCAGTTCCGCCGCCAGCAAACTCGGGCAAAGATGCTTCGATCGGACCGCGATCTCTTTTTGCCGATTGCAGAATGCGGATTCGATAATCAGATGCTGCAAGTTATCGATCTTATTAACCTCAGTCCACAATGCATCGTTGGTCGTCGTATCGCCGGAGAAAACCAAGCTTGCCGCGCCGGAATCCAATTGAAAGCCGACTGCGGGAACGGTGTGATTGGCCGACAATGGCGTAATTTGGCGACCATCGAGACGGATCGGATCGCCGGGCGATAACGTCTCGTAGCGCATATATGGCTGGTCGCTATTGGGAATTTTTGTAAAATCCGGCCAGATTTGCCAATTGAATACGTGATTGCGCAAGGCTTCCAGCGTAGCCGGAAGCGCATGGATTACAATGGGCTTTTTGCGCAAAGACCCGACGGTATCCACCAGGAACGGAATAAACGCAATATGATCCATATGCGCATGCGTGACAAAGATATGATCGATCTTGGCCATTTCCTCCAAATGCAGACTGCCGACACCGGTTCCCGCATCGATCAATACATCGTCATCCAACAACATGGCGGTGGTTTTATACTGCCCTCCTACACCGCCGCTGCATCCAAGCACTCTCAGTCTCATCGGGTCTACCTCCCAACGTGGCGATTACTTAACCAATAACACGGGAATATCGGACAATTGCATGACCTTATTGGTCACCGATCCAAGCAATAAACCTTTCAGACCGCCTCTGCCGCGCGGGCCCATTACGATCAGATCGTAACCCTTCTCGGCGGCAAAACGCACGATCATGCCGGCGGGATCGCCCACGGTAATATGGTACTGATAGGTAATCCCCGTCCGGTCAAGAAAATCGCGGGCGCTTTGCAGGCTTTTCAAGCCTTCTTCCTGATGATATTGCTTGATGTCCGCCTGATTGATAAACAGCGAAACATTGCCGTCCAGCGGATATTGCACGTTGAGCAAGTGCAATTCCGGGTTCTCCCGGAACCAACCGCCGCATTGGATAAAATCGGCCACCGCTTTGGTTGAATTTTCCGAACCGTCGACCGGCAATAAAACTTTTAGCATGATCAATTCCTCCATTTAAAACGAGCGGTTATTGCTTCGGCGTTTGCTCATCGGCCAAATCCTCCACCGGCAGTGTTTTAACCGGTTTCCGCGCAGCCAGAAACTTGCCGGTTGCGACAACCAGTAACGCCGCCGCGATAGGCGCGGCCCAATGCAAATAAGCGGCATGGACGCCGACCCATTCTTTCGTCACCACGTCGGTCACGGCCATATCCCCGGCAATCCATCCTAGCAACCCCGCCCCGATTGCAATGGTAACCGGATAACGATCCATGACCTTCATCACGAATTGGCTGCCCCAAACAATGATGGGCACGCTGATCACCAAACCGAAAATCACCAAACCGATGTCATCCTTGGCCGCACCGGCGATGGCGATCACATTGTCAAGGCTCATCACGGCATCGGCCACAATGATGGTTTTGATCGCACCGATCAGAGTCGTGCTGGCATCCACCTCGTGATTTCCTTCCGGCTCCGGCTGCAGCAACTTGACACCGATCCAGACCAATAAAGCCGCGCCCACGATCTTCAAATAAGGCATCGCAAGCAGATTCAGCGCGAAAAAAATCAACACCACACGCAACGCGATAGCGCCAAAAACACCCCAAAATATACCCAGCTTGCGTTGCCGCTCGGGCAAGCGGCGGCACGCCAATGCAATGACAACCGCATTATCGCCGCCCAGGACGATATCGATTGCAATGATCTGCAATACGGCAACCCAAAATTGCGGACTATCGAAACCCATCAACACTTTTCCAAAAAAATGAAACCGTAATAACCATTCCCAACCTGCTTCTATTGCGCATCTTGAGTCCCGATAAACTTCAGCAACTCTTCTTTCTGCTGCATGGTATCGTTATAGCCCAATTGAATCAGTTCGCGGCAAAAAGGTATTTCAAACAACACATAACTCAACAAAGTCGAACCGTTCGGCCCCATCGCACCGATAGCGCGATACAAGTAGCGCATAATCCTCGGTAACGTACTGGTGTATTTTTGCGCAATTTCGTTGATGCCCTGACTGGGCGATATCATCATCGCCTCGACAGGACGCAATGCAATGTTTTTCTGCGCAAATACTTCCGGCGGAATCAGCTTCAACGTTTCATTGATGCGCAATAAACGCTCCAAATCGACATCCAGGCTATCCACAAAAATACTGTTCAACGCATGTCCGGCAATCTGGGCGAAAGGCGGATAACCGGTTGCGCTGACGCGTTTAGGCTCGTCGGTTACCATCTTGCGCACCCCGATGATCAATACCTTATCGGCGCCTAGGTGAAGCGCCGGGCTGATCGGCGCCAATTGCCGCATCGAACCGTCGCCGAAAAACTCGCGATTGAGTTTAACCGCCGGGAAAATAAACGGGATTGCCGACGATGCCATCAAATGCTCGATGCCGATAGCGACCGGTATGCCCAACCGTTGCGCTCTTTTCCATGGCGTTACCTGACTGGCCGCCTGGTAGAAAGTAACCGACTGTCCCGACGTATAACCCCAAGCGGTAAGCCCTAGCGCATGCAGCGCACCGGTGCGAATACAATGCTGAATCGTGCGAAAAGAAAATTGATTTCTCAACAGAGCTTGCAGCGGCGAATTATCGAGCAATGAAATTGCGTTATGTTTACCGTATTCCGTCGATACCAGGGAAATCAGGCAGCGCATCGTGTTACGTGCAACGCCCGCCAAATCCGACCGATAAATATGGTTGACATGAAAATTCGACCAAACCGCTTCAAGCCGCTCCACGCCTTCCGCGAAGTTATTGGCGGAAACCGCGATACTGGCTGCGTTGATGGCGCCCGCCGAAGTGCCGCAGATCACGGGAAACGGGTTGCGCCGCTTATCCGGCAGCAGATCGGCAATCGCGCGCAACACGCCCACTTGGTACGCTGCACGCGCGCCGCCGCCGGTCAGAACCAAGCCGACCTTGGGTTTGACTATAATATCTTTGGTTTTCTCATGCACGCGCGATAAACTCGGATCTCACTTTCTCCAACGCATCACGTAACGTTTCTTCGGGTAATTTATTAATGGAACAGGACAATACTTGCGCCGCCTGACGCACCGACTCCGGCAATAAGGCGCTATCCAGCTTGGCAATAAACACGGCGGCGGCACCGGTTGCATTCAATAGAGACTGACGTTCGTTCATTAATATTTCCATTTCTTCGCGTAACATGAAAACTTGCGGTTCTTTAAGTATAGTTGTCGGCATGGCTCAATTCCTTATATCGTTGACTTAGGATAAATCTGTCAGTCAATATAGCAGGATCGCCGCACATCTAAACTTTGAACTCTATGCCGTTTATCGCTCTTTTCCGCATTAATAACCAACATACATAAACACTCTATCATGAATACTCACCCAGCGAATGCACTATACCCGGAAATTCAGCCTTACCGCCAAGGCATGTTGCCTTTAGACCCAATCCATACGATGTACTGGGAAGAATCCGGCAATCCTTCCGGCATTCCCGTGGTATTTCTTCACGGCGGCCCCGGTGCGGGATCGACGCCGACGCACCGGCGCTTCTTCGATCCGCAATACTATCGCATTATTGTATATGATCAAAGGGGCGCAGGGCGGTCGACCCCGTTGGGCGAAATTCGCGACAACACGACACTGCACTTGATACACGACCTGGAAATACTGCGTCAACACTTAACCGTCGACCGCTGGTTTGTCTTCGGGGGCTCGTGGGGCAGCACGCTGGCACTGGCATACGGCGAAGCGCATCCCGACCGCTGTCTCGGTTTTGCGCTGCGCGGCATTTTTCTGTGCCGCAAACCGGAAATCGATTGGTTCTTATACGGATTGCGCAATTTGTTCCCGGAAGCATGGCGCGAGTTCGCCGCACCGCTTTCCGCAGCGGAAAGAAACGATATTCTCTCCAGTTACCGCCAACGCCTGATGAACCCCGATCCGGCCGTTCACATGCCGGCCGCACGCCGCTGGAGCACTTACGAAGGCTCGTGTTCGACATTGTTGCCCAATCCCGCGACCGTCAGCTATTTTGCCGGAGATACCGTGGCGCTCGGGCTTGCCCGCATGGAAGCGCATTATTTCAGTCACGACATATTCCTGCCGGAAAATTCTTTATTGGATAACGTGCATAAACTGCACAATATCCCGGCCATCATCGTGCAAGGCCGCTACGATGCGGTATGCCCTATCGTCAGCGCGGACGATTTGCACTGCGCCTGGCCGCAAGCCGAATACCGCATCATCGACGACGCCGGTCATTCCGTGTGGGAGCCGGGTATTCAAGCCGCACTGATTGGCACAATGAATCGATTTAAAACCGTCCTGAAATAACCCATCGATTGCATTCGCGACGAATTGCGAATGCAATCGGGAAAGGTATTTATTGCACGCCGTGCATCATTTTCTGCAATGTCTTGGTGAGCACGAACAGAATCGCAGCCGCAACACCGGACAAAATAACGAAGATCATGAAAAATTCATACAAACCCGCGATTTCGAATCCCGCGAACTTCGGCGCGGCAGGCAACGTCGGATCGGGGTACAAGGCGCTCAATATGCCCGCAAATTTACTGGCTGCCGCCAACGACAAAAACCATACCCCCATCAACAACGAAGCAAATTTCGCCGGCGCCAGCTTCACCACCATCGCCAAGCCGATTGGCGACAGACATAATTCGCCGACGGTGTGCAGCAAATACAAGCTGAATAACCACATCATGCTGACCTTGATGGACGGATCCAATCCTTTGACGCCAAATGCGATCACCAGGTAACCAATCGACAAGAACAACAATCCCAATGCCTGCTTGGTGGGTGACGAAGGCTCCCGATTGCGGCGGCCCAGAAATGTCCAGATGACGGCGAACAGCGGCGCCAGAATAATAATCAGCACCGCGTTGATGGATTGAAAAAAACTGGTCGGAATTTCCACACCGGCCAGATTTCTATCCGTTTGCTCTTCGGCGAAAAAAGTCAGCGAAGCGCCCGCTTGCTCGAATGCCGCCCAAAAGAAAATCACAAAAAAGGCAAGAATGTAAATCACGCTGATGCGCTGTTTCTCAATGAATGTCAGTGACTTGTCGGTGACAATTGCCATTGGCGCAATGATCGTGATGGAAAAAATCGTCGCGCCGACGACACCTAAATCCAGCAGATGGTACAAAGCGGCGAACAACCCCAGCGAAGCGATTGCCCATATGAGCATTTGCGTTAACGGCATTTTGGGTGCATTCGCATCGCTTTCCGCCAACTCCTGCTTCGCTGGCACCATGCCGATGCCTTCTCCGGTCGGCGTGACGATGAATTTATTTTTAAGCAATTCAAACGACAAGATGCTGACAATCATACCGATACATGCGGCAAGAAACCCCCACTTGAAATCCCCCGCATTGCCGGTATCTCCAAACCAGCCGCAAACCAGCGGCGCCAGGAACGCCCCCAAGTTAATACCCATATAGAATATGGTAAACGCTGCATCGACCCGCTTATCCCCTGCCGGGTAAAGTTGCCCCACCATGGTGGAAATATTGGGCTTGAAGAACCCATTGCCCATGATCAGAAAACCCAAGCCCAGAAACAGCATCGGTTGTGCGAACGCAAGATTGTCATAATTCGATGCGGACAAAAACATGCAAAAATGCCCGATCGCCATTAAGATGCCGCCCACCAAAATGGCTCTTCGATTACCCCAATAACGATCCGCCATATAACCGCCGATCAATGGCGTCAAGTAAACCAGGCCGGTATAGCTGCCATAAATCTCGGACGCCAAGGCCTTATCGAACATCAAGGCCTTGATCATGAACAACGTGA
>SXJH01000162.1 GCA_005779435.1 Nitrosomonas sp.
GACCGGCTTCGATGCGCCAAGCATGCACACCCTGTACATCGACAACCCGATGAAGGGCCACCATCTGATGCAGGCCATCGCGCGGGTGAACCGTGTGCATAAAGACAAACCCGGCGGCCTGGTGGTGGATTATCTCGGCATTGCCGCCGACCTGAAGGAAGCGTTGTCGTTTTATTCCGATGCAGGCGGCAAGGGCGACCCGACGCTGGCACAGGAGCAGGCGGTAAGCCTAATGCTGGAAAAACTGGAAGTGGTTTCCGCGATGTATAACGGCTTTGCCTACGAGAATTATTTCACAGCGGACACCTCGCAAAAATTGTCGCTAATCTTGGCAGCGGAAGAGCATATTCTCGGACTGGAGGATGGCCGCAAGCGCTACATCAACGGGGTAACGGCGCTATCGCAGGCGTTTGCCATTGCCATCCCGCATGAGCAGGCGATGGATGCCAAGGACGAGGTTGGATTTTTTCAGGCAGTGAAGGCGCGGCTGGCCAAGTTCGACGGCACGGGCGAAGGGCGCAGCAACGAAGAAATTGAAACCACCATTCGGCAGGTGATCGACCAGGCACTGGTATCGGAACAGGTGATCGATATATTCGACGCGGCGGGAATCAAGAAACCGGATATTTCAATCTTATCCGAAGAATTTCTGCTGGAGCTGAAGAACAAGGAGCACAAAAACATCGCGCTCGAAGTGCTCAAAAAACTGCTCAACGACGAAATCAAAGCGCGCGCCAAAAAGAATCTGGTGCAAAGCCGGACGCTAATGGAAATGCTGCAAGATGCCATCAAGCGTTACCACGCCAAGGTGCTCACGGCGGCGGAGGTGATGGACGAGCTGATCAACATCAGTAAGGAAATCGTTAAATCCGACCGACAAGCCGAAGAAATGGGCATGAGCGAGTATGAGTACGCCTTCTATACCGCCGTGGCCAACAACGATAGCGCCAGAGAACTCATGCAGCAGGACAAGTTGCGCGAGCTTGCCGTTGTGCTGTTTGAAAAAGTAAAATCCAATGCCTCTATCGATTGGACGATCAAGGAAAGCGTAAAAGCAAAGCTCAAAGTCATTGTAAAAAGAACTTTGAGGCAATTCGGCTATCCGCCTGATATGCAGAAGCTGGCAACCGAGACGGTACTCAAGCAGGCGGAGATGTTAGCGAATGAATTGACAAGGAAACCCGACAATGGCTAAAAAACTGGCGCAACGATGTTAACAAATACCCCCTTTTTGATTATTTTACTGGCGGTGGCAATGCCCGCGCAAGCCGGATGGATAAAAGCCGATGCGGCATCGAAACCGGGCGAATCGCATTATTTCGACCCCGAAACGGTGCAGCAAAACGATTCGCATCGAAAGGTCTGGATGTTGTCGAGCTACGACGAGAAACAACCGGGCGGATATCAATCGGTCAAAACATTGTATCAATTCGATTGCATCGGCAACAAAGCGCGAACGGTCACTATCCTGCTCTATCCCGACAAAGCCGCAACAACCGCCGTGATCGGGGCGCACCACGATGAAAACCGCGAGTGGTTTTCGTTTTCGCCGCAATCGGTTTTCGGCCGGATCGCCCAATCGGTTTGCGCCGAATGAATGGATGAAAAACCCCTTCTTTTTTCCGGAATCCGCCCGATTTGCGTATGGTATGGTGAAGATAATCGCTATAATATAAGGCTTAATTGATCATGGCAGTCCAAGATCCGAATTCTTTTTTTCAAACACCCATCTTGCTTCGTTCATCATGCGCCCCATTTTAAAATCCAGTAAGTTAGTCAACGTTTGCTACGACATTCGCGGCCCGGTGCTCGAACGCGCGCGGCAAATGGAGGACGAAGGTCATCACATCATCAAGTTGAACATCGGCAATCCGGCGACGTTCGGCTTCGACGTACCGGAAGAAATCCTGCAGGATGTGATCCGCAATTTGTCGGCGGCGTCGGGTTACTGCGATTCCAAAGGGTTGTTCGCGGCGCGCAAGGCGATCATGCATTACACGCAGGAAAAGCAGATCAAAAACGTGCAGCTCGACGACATCTTTGTCGGCAACGGCGTCTCCGAGCTGGTGGTTCTGACGATGCAGGCTTTGCTGGACAACGGCGACGAGGTGTTGATTCCGATGCCCGACTATCCGTTGTGGACGGCTGCGGTGGTGCTCTCAGGCGGTGTTGCGCGGCATTATTTATGCAACGAAGAAACCGGATGGCTGCCGGATCTGGACGATATCCGCGCCAAAATCAACCCGAGAACGCGCGCCATCGTCATCATCAATCCGAACAATCCGACCGGTGCGCTGTATCCGAAAGCGTTGCTGCTGCAAATCATCGACATCGCGCGCGAACATCAGTTGATCGTTTATGCCGACGAGATTTACGACAAGATTTTGTACGAGGACGCGACGCATACGTCGATTGCATCGCTGGCCGACGATGTGTTGTTCGTGACCTTCAACGGCTTATCCAAAAATTACCGCGCTGCGGGTTTCCGCTCCGGCTGGGCGGTGGTTTCCGGCGAAAAAAGCCATGCGCGCGATTATATCGCCGGGCTGAATATGCTGGCTTCGATGCGGTTATGCGCCAACGTGCCGTCGCAATTCGGCATTCAAACCGCGCTGGGCGGGTATCAAAGCATTTACGACTTGACCATGCCGACCGGACGCTTGATGAAGCAACGCGACGTAGCCTGGAAATTGTTGACCGACATCCCCGGCGTATCCTGCTTCAAACCGCAATCGGCACTGTATTTGTTTCCGCGCCTGGATCCGGAAATCTATCCGGTCGAAGACGACCAGCAATTGGTGCTGGATTTGTTGCTGGAAGAAAAAGTGTTGCTGGTGCAAGGCACCGGCTTCAACTGGATGAATCCGGATCATTTCCGCGTCGTGTTCTTGCCCAATGTCGACGATTTGACCGAAGCGGTTGGCCGCATTGCGAATTTTCTGCATCGCTACCGCAAGCGTCACGGTACAAATTAGCAGATGGTTTTTCAACGGCCTGTTAGCCCCAAGCATCCCTTATAATCACACAGCTTAACTTTTAGCCCTCACAGTAGAACATATCATTATGAATCCGATACAAATAGGTTTATTAGGCATTGGCACCGTCGGCGGCGGCACATACACCGTCCTGAATCGCAACCGGGAAGAAATCGCGCGCCGCGCGGGCCGGGAAATCGTCGTCAAAATGATTGCCGACAAGGATCTGGATAGAGCCAGAAGCTTTGCCGATCCCGGCGTGATCGTGACCGGCGACGGTCATGAAGTCACCAGAAAC
>SXJH01000163.1 GCA_005779435.1 Nitrosomonas sp.
AGCCTCGTTTATTGTATTAAGTGAAAAGGGACAATCCCCATTGTAGCGAAGGAAACTATCGATGCCAACCGAACCCATCCGAGTATCCGCAGAAACATTCGCGTGGCATAGCCTTTCTCCCGAACAAACGATACAGCAACTCGATCCCGGAGAAAACGGCATTTCCGAGCCGGAAGCTGCGTTGCGGCTCGGAAAATTTGGCGAAAACCGCCTGAAACCGCCAAAACCCAAAAGCGCCGTCATGCGCATCTTGCGCGCAATTCAATAATGTATTGATTTACATTCTGCTGGCGGCATCTTTGATTACTTTTCTGCTGGGTCACTGGATCGACAGCGGGGTCATTCTGGCCGTGATCGTCATTAACGCCATTATCGGTGATATGGCCCAATAGACCCGGACACCCCAGTTAAGAGAAAATAATCTTAATTGGAGGAAGAAATGGAAGCGAGGAAACAATATACAAAGGAATTTAAACTGGACGCGGTCAGTCTGGTGCTGGATCATGGATTAACGATAGCGGAAGCGGCCAGAAGCCTGGGAATCAGGGCTAACATGCTTGGGCGATGGGTCAGGGAGAGCCAGGCGGATAATAATAATGGTCAGGCATTCCGTGGTAATGGGAAACTGACGCCGGAGCAAGCAGAAATTCGGCAACTAAAGATAGAAAACAAACAATTAAAGCTGGTGACCAGGTCAATATTTTCCGGATACCGCACACAGAAGCGTCGGTGGATATTCCGGCAGAACCCACAGCCGAATGGAATCAAGACACTTACAGCGTCAATGTCGATTCATTGAATTTAAACGACGGTCTCTACGAATTCACCTTTGAATTACTGGATGCCAATGGCAATGTCATTCCGCTCGATAAGGATATTTCGTGGTCGATAAAAAACTGGGCGAAGCGTCCAATCCACCGGATGCTCCAACCATTACCGCATTTAGACGCCCGGAGAATTACTTGCTGCTGAACGGCGCAAACAAAGCTATCGGATTCCGCTTTGCGATGCGTATCGATAACGATCATTGCAATGCCGCAATTAACGATGCGCTGGTCGATGGCAATCCAACCGAAAACCTATGCAGTTTCGGTCAATACAATGACAAGACCAGCAGCATGGTGACACTCGGATTCGCGGCAAGCCATCCGCAGGATTTCGCCACCTACAGCTTTACCGTGGTTAAAGGCAATGGACATCCGGCAGGACCAACCAATACCGGCGGATATGTCACGCAAGCACATGATGGTTATTCCGTTACTAACGATGTATACACCAAAAATGTGGGTGTTGCCGCCATGCTCGGCGTATGCGACAAGGCAGCCTTCGCAGAGAATCTCTATGTCAGGGCCACCCATACCAATGGCAACAGAAGGTTGGAAGAATATGACCGAAGCGCCACAGCGGCATTCGCCATTGAACCCAAACCGTAATCCTTCCGATTTGCATCAATAAATCATGCGGTGCGCGTTAAAGTCTAAAAACGCACCGCATCTGATTCCGTTTTCCTCGCATTTCCTGAAATCCGAAATCCGTACACAAGGGATGGAAAGTCTTAACAAACTTGCCGCGCTTGTGCATTCAATCAAAATTCATGCGCTCACAATCTCGCTGATTGCACGCGATGCCCCTAATTGCCAGGCTGGCAATCGCAAACCAAAGGTATGCTCCAATTTGTCCGTGCTTAACCGGGAATTCAACGGACGTTTGGCAGGCAGCGGGTAGTTGTCGCTGGTAATGGGTTCTATATTAACCGCCCGGGCTTTAAGCGGAAGATCGGTATGTTCGGCTTGTTCCAGTATCAATTTGGCGAAATCGTACCAAGACGCGTATCCGCTCGCAGTGAGGTGGTAAAGGCCGGAAACTTCCGGTTCATGTCTGAGCGAAAGCAATGCGCATGCCGTCACGTCCGCGATCAGTTCGGCACCGGTCGGCGATCCGATTTGATCGTTTACGACGGTTAGCTTGTCGCGTTGTTGCGCCACGCGCAGCATTGTTTTGATGAAATTGTGACCGCGAGCGGCATAAACCCAACTGGTGCGGAAAATCAGATGCGCGCAACCGGCGGCTTGAATGTTTTGTTCGCCTTCCAGCTTGGTCTGGCCATAACGATTGATCGGATCCGTCGCATCGGTCTCCGCATGCGGCGAATCGCCGGCACCGTTAAACACGTAATCCGTCGAATAATGAACCAACCACGCGCCTATTTTTTTGGCTTCTTGCGCCAGTACGGCGGGCGCATCGGCATTGAGCGTTCGCGCCAACTCCGGTTCGCTTTCCGCCTTGTCGACAGCGGTATACGCAGCGGCATTAACGATAATATCCGGCGCAACGGCACGCACTGTTTGCGCGATGCCGGCCAAATCGGATAAATCGCCGCAAAAATCCCGGCTTGCCGAACTCAGCGCCACCAACTCCCCCAGCGCCGCCAGGCTACGCTGCAATTCCCAGCCGACTTGGCCGTTTTTTCCAAACAATAATATCTTCATGACCGCGCCTAGGCGTAATGCTTGTTGATCCAATCGCGGTAAGCCCCCGTTTGCACATCGGCCACCCAGGATTGATTGCTCAGATACCAATCGATTGTTTTGCGAATGCCGGTCTCGAAGGTTTCCGCAGGCCTCCAATTGAGCTCACGCTCAATTTTGGTTGCATCGATGGCGTAACGGCGATCGTGGCCTGGGCGGTCTTTCACATAGGCAATCAATTGATTGAAAGAAGAATCTGGATAGGTTTCTTGTAACAACACACAAATGGTTTGTACGATTTCGATATTGGGTTTCTCGTTCCAACCGCCGATGTTATAGGTTTCGCCCGTTGCTCCCGCTTCCAAAACGCGGCGGATCGCGCTGCAATGATCGGCAACGTACAACCAATCGCGAATTTGCTGCCCGTCGCCGTAAACCGGTAACGGTTTTCCCGCTAACGCATTGACGATCATGAGCGGAATCAGCTTTTCCGGGACTTGATACGGGCCGTAATTGTTCGAACAATTCGTGGTAACAACGGGTAAGCCGTAAGTATGGTGATAAGCGCGCACCAAATGGTCGCTGGATGCTTTGCTGGCGGAATACGGACTATTGGGTTCGTAGCGATGCCGCTCGGTGAAAGCCGGTTCGTGCTGCGCCAGAGAACCGTAGACTTCGTCGGTGGACACATGCAAAAAACGGAAATTTTGCCGTTGCGCGGCATCGAGCTCGCTCCAGTAAGCCCGGACCGATTCCAGCAAACGGAATGTGCCCACGATATTGGTTTGGATAAAATCTTCCGGGCCGTGAATGGAGCGATCGACATGGCTTTCAGCCGCCAGATTGACAATCGCTCGCGGCCGGTGCCGCTTCAAAATGTGCGCAACCAGCCCGGCATCGCCGATATCGCCCTGTATGAAAATATGACGCGGATCGTTTGCTATCGAAGATAAGCTTTGCAAATTGCCGGCATAGGTCAATTTATCGAGATTGACAATAGCCTCGTCCGATTGAGCCAGCCAATCCAAAACAAAATTACTGCCGATAAATCCTGCGCCTCCAGTGACAAGAATCATTTTATTGCTCCCGTTTATTCATTTTTACATCCCACAGCGGTACCACGCCGAGTTCATCCGATTTTACTTGAAATTCGCAATCGATACCGATTTCCGGAACCCATACAAGGTGTTCGTCACAGAACAATAAAGGCAGCCTATGGCGTTGCCACGGCGGAACCGCCGCTTCTTGCAGCAAGTTTTTCAGGCTTCTGGTAGGTCGGTTGCAGTACGGCTTGAAATGCTCTCCCCCCTTGCGCAAACGTACGGTAACTCGTGTAGCGCGCATTTTTTGCAGATCGATGCCTTGCCCCCTGACTTGCTCAAACCGCAGCGTGCCGCTGAGATCGCCGAGCGCCAGAACCGCTTCGCCGTTCCATGCGCACGGCTGAGATTGTTGAATGGGGTTTTGATGGGATTGAACATACACAGCACCCTGGAAGCATCGAATTTCGGTATCGCCGAAACACAGATGCAATCGGCGATCCGGGCGCGCCGTCAAAATTTGCCGCAACATTTCTTCAAGCTTTACCGTATTGGGAAGCAATATGCCTTGTTGCGATAAAACATAGCGCAGCAAATTTCTGGCGCGCGCCGCACTCAGCTTTCGCAAACCATCGATTTGCAGCCTCCCCGAAACCAGACAATGCCGACTATCCAGTTCAGCCAATTCGTCCAATAACGATCCCGCTTCCGCCAAATGGCGGCTGGCCCGGGCAAAAGTTTGCAGATAACCGGGATAGCGTTTTTTCAATAACGGAAAAATCTCATGGCGCAGGAAATTCCGGCTGAAAGCGGTACTGTCGTTGCTTTCGTCGACGATCCAATCAAGCTCGTTTTGCCGCGCATAGGCTTCTATCCGATCGCGCGAAACCTGCAACAAAGGGCGCAGAATTTGCGGCGCATCGCGCACGTTCTGTTTTCTAACCGTCGGCATGCCGCTCAATCCCTTGATTCCGGAACCGCGCAGCAATTGCAGCAATAACGTTTCCGCCTGATCGTCCAAATGCTGCGCCAGCACCACATAATCCGCCCGCAATAAACTGAAGATGCGATAGCGTTCTTGCCGGGCGACGGCTTCGAGGCTCGCGCCTTTTTCTCTGGGCAATCGAAGATCGGCAACGTCAATGGGAATCCCGTAGCGGCGGCAAAGATCGCGGCAGAATTGACTCCACTGCGCCGCATTGCCGCTGATGCCGTGATTGACATGCGCCGCCGACAGGGTAAATGCCATTTCTTTAGCCAGCGTAACCAGCGCATGCAGCAAAACCACGGAATCCACGCCGCCGCTGAGCGCGATGGTCAGGCGATTGCCCGGCTTGAGATGGGCAAGCAATACTTGCCGCGTTTCGGAAAGAATGCTATTCGACTTTGACTTCCTTGAACGAACCATAAGCCATGAGCCTAGCAAGGCGTTTTTCCAGCAGAATTTCCACCGAGTGGTCTTGAAGCTTGCGCAAGGATTCTTGCAATACGCTCTTAACCGATTGCATGATCGCCGGATAATCGCGGTGTGCGCCGCCAATAGGCTCGGCTATCACGGTGTCGATCAAGTTCAGCGTTTTCAAACGATCTGCGGTGATACCCATGATTTCGGCAGCCTCGGGTGCTTTATCCGCGCTTTTCCATAAAATCGACGCGCAGCCTTCCGGCGATATCACCGAATACGTCGCATATTGCAACATATGAACCACATCGCCCACGGCAACTGCCAAAGCGCCGCCGGAACCGCCTTCGCCAATGACGATGCAAATGACCGGCACCCGCAGTTCGGCAAGGACATAAAGATTCTTGCCGATGGCTTCGGATTGGCCGCGCTCTTCCGCATCGATGCCGGGGTATGCGCCCGGCGTATCGATAAAGGTAATGAGCGGAATCGAGAATTTTTCGGCCAATCGCATCAGGCGCAATGCCTTGCGATACCCTTCCGGCTTCGGCATGCCGAAATTGCGATAGATTTTTTCGCGCGTGTCGCGCCCTTTTTGATGTCCGATTACCATCACGGTTTGACCGTTAAATCGCGCCAATCCGCCAACGATGGCGTGATCGTCCGCAAAATTCCGGTCGCCGTGCAATTCTTCGAAATCGGCAAAAAGATGTTCGATATAATCGAGCGTATAAGGGCGTTGCGGGTGACGGGCGACTTGTGAAATTTGCCACGGCGTCAGCTTCGCATACACGTTTTTGGTCAATGCCTGGCTTTTGGCTTGCAGCTTTGCTATTTCCGCCGAAATATCCAATGCGGAATCGTCTTGCGCAAAACGCAATTCCTCGATTTTCGATTCGAATTCGGCAATATTCTGCTCAAATTCCAGAAAAGTAATTTTCATGTGGGCTAAGCTATAATCTTAAAAGTGAAATGATACAGGATTTACAAGTAAACCGGCATGACGGTATAGCAGGCCGATGGAATGGATCTGCACGCGCTGTTCGTCCAACGATGGTGTTTTTGTCTCAATGACATGAGGATATTTTTATGAAACGACGGATTTTTTTGCAAGGAATCGGCTTGATTGCCGTATTTCCGTCCATCGCGCTTTCGTCCATGCCATCGTTTGCGGAGATTACCCTGCAACCGGCTGTCGAGCGGCTCAAGAAGCCTCGCAAGGCGTGGCGCGAATTGGTTTCGCCGCAAGCTTACCGTATTTTATTCGAGGAACAGACCGAGGAAGCCGGCAGCAGCGAACTCAATAACGAACACCGGAACGGAACTTTCATTTGCGCGGCCTGTTACTTGCCCTTGTTCGAAAGCCAGCATAAATACGAAAGCGGTACCGGATGGCCGAGCTTTACCCAACCCATCGCGGGGCACATCGGCACCAAACGCGACTTCAAATTGATCGTATTGCGCACCGAATACCACTGCGCGCGATGCGCAGGCCATCAAGGCCATGTCTTCAAGGACGGGCCGCTCCCCCGGAAGGAGCGCTGGTGCAACAACGGCTTAGCGCTTCAATTCGTACCAAAGGCTGAACCATTGCTGCCGCTCAGGGGCTAACCGGCATGCGGATTTCCCGTTACTTGTTTTTGGCGGCGGTGTGCTTATCCCTGCTCGGATTGAGCGCATGCCGGAAAATCGATACATTCATCGCGGAATCGGCATCGATTCAAATCACCAACGAGAATCTCGACAGTGCAATTTTTGCCGGTGGGTGCTTCTGGTGCACCGAATCCGATTTCGACAAAGCGCCCGGTGTGGTATCGACGATTTCGGGATACATCGGCGGCACTGTCGCCAATCCAACTTATGAGCAAGTAGTCGACGGCAAAACCGGGCATGTGGAAGCCGTTCAAGTGCATTTCGATAAAACCAAAACCAGTTTCTCCCAATTGCTGGAAGTCTATTGGCTGACGATCGATCCGCTGACAACCGGCGGGCAATTCTGCGATATCGGCTCACAGTATCGCAGCGCCATTTTCTATCGCAACGCGGAACAAAAAGAACAAGCGGAATTGTCAAAAAACAAACTTGAAAACTCGGGGCGATTTTCGCAACCGGTGGTGACGGAGATTTTGCCTGCGACGGAATTTTACCGTGCGGAAGAATACCATCAGAATTATGCAACCAAAAATCCATTGCGTTACGCCTATTACCGCAAAAACTGCGGGCGCGATAAACGCCTGGAAGCATTATGGGGAGTCAAGCATTAATCCGATCCCGGTTATTTCTTTGGGCGGCATTACACCCAGGATTTTTTTACAGGAATATTGGCAAAAGAAACCATTGCTGGTGCGAAACGCACTGCCGAGTTTCGATGGATTGCTGACGCGCGACGCATTGATCGCATTGGCTTGTCGTGACGACGCCGAATCCCGTCTGATCGTGCAAAGCAACGGCAAATGGCAAATCAAGCACAGCCCGCTGGATGAACGGGATTTCACCCGGCTTTCGAAAAAACAATGGACGGTATTGGTGCAGGATGTGAATCATTTTTTGCCGTCGGCACGGGATTTGTTATCGAAATTCCGCTTTATCCCGCATGCCCGCTTGGACGATCTGATGATAAGCTTTGCGCCGAAAGGCGGCGGAATCGGTCCGCACTTCGATTCCTACGATGTATTTTTGCTGCAAGGCATGGGATCGCGGCGTTGGCAAATTTCCGCGCAGCAGGACGATCAATTCATAGAAGACGCGCCGCTCAGGATTTTAAAAAATTTCCA
>SXJH01000164.1 GCA_005779435.1 Nitrosomonas sp.
GCAACGATGACGGTATAAATATGCACATCGAACCATATCAATGCGGCATACATCAGCAACATGGTCAGAATACTCAAATTTTCGTTAAAATTCTGCACCGCGATCGAATGTCCCGCTCCCATTAAAATATGTCCTCGATGCTGCAACAGCGCATTCATCGGCACCACGAAAAAACCGGCTAAGC
Source organism: Nitrosomonas sp. (assembly GCA_005779435.1). Lineage (GTDB taxonomy): Bacteria > Pseudomonadota > Gammaproteobacteria > Burkholderiales > Nitrosomonadaceae > Nitrosomonas. Next base: position 185 of record SXJH01000164.1, read on the forward strand.
CGCCGATCACCGTCAACAGCGCAATCGCAATCCATAAATCGCTCACCAAGGTCATTGCCATAACAACAACACCCATCGCAACTCCTAGCGGAATGACTTTAACCGATTGCCGCAACGACACCCAGCGCGCCGCCATCACCGCACCCACCGCTATCCCCAGCGCTACCACGCCTTGTAATTGAGCCGCTTTATTGAGCGGATAATCCAATGCAACTTCGGCCCATTTCAGCACAATAAACTGCAACGTCGCACCGGCACCCCAAAATAAAGTTGTCACCGCCAGTGAAATTTGCCCGAGTTTGTCCGTCCAAAGCAATCTGACACAATGACCGAATTCATGAATCAAATAGAAAGGATTTTTCTTCGGTATCCGATGATCGACGCCGGTATTCGGGATGTATAAATTGAAAATTGCAGCGACTGCATAGATGACAGCTATCAATAAAATACTGCTTTCCAATGCACTATCGATACCGGTATCGATAACGGGAAAATCAAAACCCAACAAAATTTCCGCCACTGACGGTGTGATCAAGACACCGCCCATAACCGTTCCCAGCACAATGGACGCCACGGTGAGTCCTTCAATCCAACCGTTGGCGATCACCAGTTTTTCCGCAGGTAGCAATTCCGTCAGAATACCGTATTTCGCCGGCGAATAAGCCGCCGCACCCAATCCGACGACGGCATATGCAGCAAGCGCGAAATATTGATGCGTGGCCAGGAATAATAGCCCACACCCGATAATTTTAATGGTATTGCTAATAAACATGACGCGGCCTTTTGCCATAGAATCGGCAAACGCACCGACAAAAGGTGCCAGGATCACGTAGAACAAAACAAAAACAAATTTCAAGATTGGAGTCAGATAGGCGGGCGCATGCAAATCGATCAACAAAGCAATCGCCACCACCAATAACGCATTATCTGCCAGCGACGAAAAAAATTGCGCCGCCATAATAGTATAAAAACCGCGTTCCAAACTGAATCCTTATATGTTGGTAGTTTAAGATAGTCGACTAATATTATTCTTTTTCTGACTGCATGAAATGCATTGCTGCAGTCGAGACTAATAGGTTCGAATTGATTATTTCTATCGATGAAAGTAAGCCGGCGAATCGAATTTAGATTATGATAAAACCTGCGAATAATACCCGCTTCCACTCACTCTGAACATAAAATTAATGCCACGCCCGATACAAGCCTTTATCGATTCCTCCGCACTCACTCACAATCTCTCCGTCGTTCGTCAGCATGCCCCAAAAGCGCGTATCATGGCCGTCGTTAAGGCCGATGCTTACGGGCACGGATTGCTTCAAGCCGCGTACGCACTAAAATCGGCGGACGGCTTTGCATTATTGGAACTCAATGCTGCAATTGCATTACGGGATGCCGGTTTCAAACACCCGATCTTGTTACTGGAAGGCTTCTTCTCCATGGAAGAACTGGCGCTATTCGAACAATATCAACTGAGTTCTGTCATTCATCACCCCGAGCAAATCGCCATGCTGACAACCTTCGGCCATCGACGATTGGATTTGTTTGTAAAAATCAATACCGGCATGAACCGATTAGGATTAACGCCCGAACAATTGCCGTTCATCATCGACAAGTTGATAACGCTTCAATGCGCGAAAAGTATTACATTGATGACACATTTCGCGTGCGCGGACGATAGCAAAGAAAAAGAAAGCGTTTTGCGACAATTACATTGCTTCAGAACCGCGACACACGGACACGGCTTCCCGCATTCCTTGGCCAATTCGGCGGCCATTATCCATTATCCGGAAACTCACGCCGACTGGATACGCCCCGGTATCATGCTGTACGGCGCCTCTCCCACGCCGAACAAAACGGCGGCAGAGCTTAATTTAAAACCGGCCATGACACTTTCCAGCAAAATCATCGCCATCCAACAGCTAAAAGCCGGAGACAGGGTCGGCTACGGCGGTCTTTTTACAGCGGATCGCGCCATGCGAATCGGCATTGTGGCGTGCGGTTACGCCGATGGATATCCTCGCCACGCACTCACGAACACACCGGTATTGATCAACGACCGGCGCACGCGTACCCTTGGTCGCGTTTCTATGGATATGCTGGCGGTAGATTTGACAGGTATCGATGATGCCGGACTGAACAGTCCGGCAATCCTTTGGGGGAACGGTTTATCCGTTGACGAGGTGGCGCACCATGCAGGCACCGCCAATTATGAATTGCTCTGCGCGCTGGCACCGCGCGTAGAAAAAAGACTACCCCAATGATAGGATAGTCTTTTTATCTGAAATCATTCCACTTTCGCTTTGCCGCGCAAATCCTGCACTACGTTTGCAAATTCGCGCTGCAATACGCGTTGCTGAATATTTTGCTTCACTTCCTCGAACGGCGGAACCGCCATCGGACGAATATCCATCAATTCGATTACATGCCAACCAAAAGAGGTTTGTACGGGCTGATCGGTTCTACCGCCTTTCGATAATTGCACCAATGCTTCGGAAAAAGGCCTGACATAAGCAGCTGGTGGACTCCAATTCAGCTCACCGCCATTTTCTTTGCTGCCGTCGTCCAACGATTTTTCAGCGGCCAGTTTGGCAAAATTACCGCCTTTCTTCAGCTTGGCGATGATATCTTTCGCTTCGCTCTCATCGGCGACGAGAATATGCCGGGCTTTATATTCTTTGTCGCCCATTTGCACTTTCAGAATCTCGTATTCCTTGCGCAACGTATCGTCGCTGATCATATTATGCTTGATGTAATCGGCCTGGAATGCTCTGACCAATACGGCCTGGCGCGCAATTTCCATCTGCGCGATAACCTCTGGATCGCGATCCAATCCTTTCTTAGTGGCTTCTTGCGCCAGAATTTCTTCAGCGATCAGATTTTCCCGCAGTGCTTTTCTCATTTCCGGACCATCCGGCTGACCTTGCGCCACGTTTGCTTTTACTAATAATTCCAAACGCGATTGCGGAATCGAAATACCGTTCACCTTGGCCACAGAACCGGCCGATTGAGCTTGCGCTGAAATCGCGTAAAAGCCCAGAACACCAACTACCAATATTTGTGAAAACTTCGTTAATCGCATGGAATTCCTCTACTATAATTTGGATAACATTATATTCGCCCGAATATAAATTCGCTAAAGTATACGCCTTAACCGAATCTACGTGAATCTCTGCCCGGCAGAGTGAGCCAAGAAACACTCGGTGTATCAAAAAATACGACAATCAAAAGCAATTAAGGAAATGCTGAATAATTCGGCGAGCAGGATAAGATGCAAGACGGATGGAGCACAGAAAATGAGACATATCAAGCGATAGGCGAATTTTCTAGCACCGCCCAACGCGGAGAATCGCTTGCGCAGCCAATTATTCAGTGCTTCCTTAAACCGGCAACACCTTTTTAAAAGGTTTGACGGTCACGCTGCGATAAACACCGGCACTCACATAAGGATCCGCGCTTGCCCAAGTTTGCGCCGCTTCCAGCGATTCGAATTCAGCCACAATCAGACTCCCGGAAAAACCGGCCGGTCCTGGGTCAGGGCTATCGATTGCGGGAAAAGGCCCTGCCAAGATTAGCCGCCCTGCTTCTTGTAACGCCTGAATTCTTTTCAAATGCTCGGGACGCACGGACAATCTTTTTTCCAGACTGTCCGGTACGTCTTCGCCGTTTATCGCATATAACATTAACGCTCCTCATTGATTTTTTTGGTTATTTCATTTGCTGAATTTTCTTGCTCGCGAACAACCGCAACTTGCGGCGATTGCTGCAAATATTTTCCGCACCACACCGCCTGAAGCATAATAAAAACCAGCATCATTCCCGTTGCGCCAAACAGCTTAAACGTCACCCATGTATCCACCGAAAAACCAAACGCAACATAGAGATTCACCGCCCCCATCGACAGGAAAAAACCTACCCAGCCTAAATTGAGTTTACGCCAGACAATCGATGGCAATTGTATTTGCTTTTCCAGCATGGCTTGAATCAAATTTTTGTTGAAAATCGAACTGGACACCAGCAATACCGAAGCTATCAACCAATACAGCACGGTCGGTTTCCACTTGATGAAGGTTTCATCTTGCGACACCAAAGTTGCACCGCCAAAAACCACAATGACGGCCAAATTAACCCACATCATTTTCTCGACACGCCGGTTGCGCAACCGGAGCCAAGCTATCTGTGCAACCGCAGCCGCGATGGCGACTGCGGTTGCCACGAAAATACCATACAGCTTGAAGGCCGCAAAAAACAAAATAACAGGAAACAGATCGAACAAAAATTTCATTACGTTAGATATTCCGCATTACATCATCAACAGTCCACGCAAGCCATTGCTTTATTCTTATGCCAATATTGTCGGCAATTGAGGCGTCAGGTTGTTTTTCTCTTTCGTCGCCGCACCTAATAACGCAAAACCCAGCAAGCGCCCCGCTTCATCCCGATAAATCGCTTTCACGCCTTCATCGTTAGCCTCCACCTGCCATTCGCCTTTGATACTAAAATCCGGCGGCGAAACCACGGTTGGGCATACGGGCGTTTTGACCATCACCGGCATTGCCGGATATTGAACAGGCGTCGGATTGCCTGCCAGCGTCGCCGCCAGCGCTCTCGCCGCATGCGTGATCGGCATCACGAAAGGCAACACTTTGCCAGCCACTTCGGCGCAATCGCCTAATGCATAAATCCGGGGCGATTGCGTTTGCAATAACCGGTCGACAACAATACCCCGATTTACCGAGATGCCTGCCGAAGCCGCTAACTGCGTACGCGGACGCAATCCTACCGACGATAATACAAGATCGGATTCGACGGCTTTTCCATCGGCAAAAGCCAAACGGAAACAATCCTGGATTTTATCGACCGATTGGGTTGCCGTATTCAAATGAAAAACCACGCCCACCGCTTCCAATTTTTGCTGAAAAAACTCCCCCGCTGCGGGCGGCAGCAATCGCCCAAGCGGTTGAGCGCCGATATCGATAACATCCACATGATACCCGGCCACTGCCAAATCATTGGCAAACTCGCAACCGATTAAACCGGCGCCGATGATACCGACACGCTTCTTTCCTTCCAGCGCCGAGCGAAAATTCTTATAGTCATCGAGATCGTTAACAGTAAAAATTTCATCTGCGCCATCGCCCGACAGCGGCAGGCGTATTTGATCCGCACCCAATGCGAGCACAAGCGAGCCGTATCGTATCCGTTCCTCGTCAACCAGAATAACCGTATTATTGGATTGGTCTATCGCCGCAACCCGGCAATGCGGCCGAATGGCAATCTTCAATTGCGCCGCCATTTGAGCTGCATCGCCATTGACGATAGACTCGGGCGTTTTTCCCGTCGATAACGCATTCGACAGCATCGGTTTGGAATAGAAGCCGCCGTGATCGGCCGATAACATCAATACCGGCATCTCGGCATCGAGCTTGCGCAACTCGCGCGCCACGGCATACCCGGCCAACCCGCTTCCAACAATAACCACCGGTTCGCTCATGGATTTAAATCTCCACCATATCGAAATCCGATTTAGTCACGCCGCATTCCGGGCATGTCCAATTTTCCGGAACGTCTTCCCACTTGGTTCCCGCTTTGATGCCATGTTCAGGGTCGCCGGTGGCCTCATCGTAAACAAAGCCGCATATATTGCATTGATACCGTTTCATTGTTTCCCTTGCTTCTTTCGATTGATAAAAAATAGCACATTGACCCAGGAAAATCCCTCAATCAATGTGCCTATTTTCTTGCCGATGCATCCCGAAAAGAGGATGTCACCTATTTAAAACTCTATTGCTTATCTTTATCTTCTTTGGGCTCTGCGCTGTTGTTGATTAAGCTGACACGCCGCTGCAAATAAGCATCGCGCATAAATTCATACTTATCCAATGCCGCTTCTTCCAGCGTTCTATCTTCATCCAAAAATTGCGCGCGCTTATTGATGGCATAAGCCGCTGCAACGGGGAAACGCAGCTCTGGCGAATTGATATAGGCGACATTGTCCATAAAGACGCCCGTTACACCTTGTGAAATCGGATCCATAAAGAAGCTATCCACAGCAAGACCGAACGCATCGCGCGCAGAACTCGGCCCCAAGAAAGGCAATACGATATAAGGCCCGCTGGCAACGCCGTAATACCCCAATGTTTGACCGAAATCTTCGTTGCGTTTACTGAGATTGATATCGCTTACCGCACTGATATCGCTGGCGATATCGATCAAACCGAACACACCGAACGTGGTATTGACAAACAACCGTGCGCTGCTGGCAAGCGCGCTCTCATAATTTAATTGAAGCACGGAATTGGTTATTACCACCACATTGTTAAGGTTCGAGAAGAAATTACCTACCATCAATTCAAGAGGATCGGGCATTACCCACTTATAAGCCCTTGCAGTCGGATCGAACACATTGTCATAGAACATTTCGTTGAAGTTAAAAATGCTCCGATTTATGGACTCCAGCGGGTCATAGGGATTATTTTGATGATTTGAAGCAGTCGTTATCGGCGTTGAAGCGCAACCCGTTAAAAACAAACCTATAACCAGAGCAACAATTGCCTTTGAGCGAATAGTATTAATCATGTTGTTATTTATTTAGTCAAAAATTGGATGGATCTTGCCACATTTACAAAATTGGTTCAACATACTTCGTCACGATTCGCCATTAGTTTAGCCCGTTTCCATGCCATTATGCCTTAATAGCGCATCTAATTCCGGCTCGCGTCCACGGAATGCAACGAAAGATTCCATCGCCGGGCGGCTTCCGCCCACCGTCAGAATCTGCTCGAGAAAGCGTGAACCGGTTTTCGGATTAACAACGGCATTTTCAGCAGTTTCTTCAAACATACTGTAAGCATCTGCGGAAAGCACTTCCGCCCACTTATAGCTATAGTAGCCGGCCGAATAGCCGCCTGCAAAAATATGCCCGAAACTGTTCGGAAAACGGTTAAATACCGGTGGAACGATCACGGCAACTTCCTTGCGAATCTCGTCCAGCAATTGCAATACGGTTTTATCGCCATCGGGCTTGAAATCATAATGCAGGTGCATGTCGAACAGCGCAAACTCGATTTGCCGCAACATCAACATACCGCTGCGGAAATTCTTGGCTTTCAGCATCTTGTCGAACAAATCCTTCGGCAATGGCGCTCCGGTATCGACATGCTGCGACATGCCAGACACGACATCCCACTCCCAGCAAAAATTCTCCATAAACTGGCTCGGCAATTCGACTGCGTCCCATTCGACGCCATGCATGCCGGAAATATCGATATCTTCAACCCTGGTTAGCAGATGGTGCAAACCGTGACCGAATTCATGAAACAGCACGATCACTTCATCGTGCGTAAATAACGCGGGGCGTACTTCATCGTTGATTCTGACAGGAGCCGAGAAATTGCAGGTCAAATATGCAACCGGAGTTTGGATGGCACCGCCGCCGGCCTGAGAACCGGAAACCCGTCTGCGCGTAATCGCATCGTCCATCCAAGCGCCGCTGCGTTTATTGGGCCGCGCATAGAGATCGAGATAAAATTGACCGATCAATTGCCCGGTCGCATCGAAGATGTCGAAAAACTTAACATCGGGATGCCAGCCCTGGATATTGCGCGCAGCTTCCGCCTGCAAGATACGAACACCGTACAGTTTTTCCACCAGCTTGAACATGCCATCCAATACCTTATGCTCTGGAAAATACTGCTTCACCTCCTGCTTTGAGAAAGCGTAGCGTTCCTCGCGCAATTTTTCGCTGACGTACTCGACGTCCCAAGCTTCGAGCGTCGTTAAACCCAATTTTTCTGCGGCATATTGCTTTAATTCTTGCAAATCGCGCTCGGCGTACGGTTTTGCTTTCTTGGCTAATTTTCGCAAAAACTCCAAGACCTGCTGCGGCGATGACGCCATTTTCGTTACCAGAGATACTTCCGCAAAATTGCGATAGCCTAATAACTCCGCTTCCTCCTGCCGCAGCTTCAGAATCCTATTGATGAGCGGCATATTGTCGCGCTCTTGCCCCGGTTGGCTGTCAAACTCGCTGGCACGAGTCACACTGGCGCGATACATTTTCTCGCGCAAATCGCGATTGTGCGCGTATTGCTGCACGGGGAGATACGACGGCATATGCAGGGTAAACTTCCATCCGGTCTTGGAATCGGCTTCCGCCAAAGCTTTAGCCGCTTGCAATACATCGTCGGGAATGCCCGTTACGGTTTCCGCGTCGTCGATCAACAGCGAATATGCATTGGTTGCATCCAGAAAATTGTCGTCAAACTGCGACATCAGTTTCGACAATTCTTCTTGCAGTTGCATGAAGCGCTGCTTCTTGTCGGACGGCAATTCCGCGCCACCCAGACGAAAATCCCGCAATGCATTGTCGACGATTCTTTTTCGGCCTGGCGGCAATCGATCGAATTCCGCACTCTCGCGCAATTGCTTGTATTTCTCGAACAACCGCAAATCCTGCGAAACCTCGGTACTGAATTGTGTCAATAAAGGCAGATTCGCATTGTAAATTTCCCGCAACTGCGGACTGTTCATCACGGCATTCAAATGCGAGACCTGCCCCCACGCACGGCTCAACCGCTCCTGCGCATCCACCATCGGTTGCACGAAATTCTCCCAAGCGGGCGATTGCGCATCGCTGCGCACTTTTTCAATAACAGCGCGATTTTCCTGCAACAACGTTGCAATAGCCGACGTAATTTGCTCATTAGCGATATCCGCAAAACGCGGCAACCCGGAAAAATCAAGTAACGGATTTAACATATTGCTCCTAAAACCTGTAAAAATAACGATGTGATATGTGCACGACCGCAATAACGACGGCATTACCGCTGATAAACGATCTGTCCGTGCACCAAGGTATAGCGGATTTCGCCGGGCAATTCCATGCCGATGAACGGTGTATTTTTCCCTTGACTGTGAAGTGCCGCAGCCGTCACTTTCCAATAGGCATCCGGATCGAAAATACAAATATCCGCCGTGCTGCCTACGGACAAATGTCCGGCATCGATACCCATGATTCCGGCGGGATCGGCGGTGATTCTTGCCAAAACTTTCGATAACGGCAAGCGCATTTCCATGCCCCATTTCAAAACCAGCGGCAACAATAGCTCCACGCCGGTCGCACCGATATCCGATTGACCGAACGGCAACAGCTTGGCATCCTCGTCCACCGGCGCGTGATCGGAGCAAATTGCATCGATCGTGCCGTCCAGCACCCCTTGACGCAAAGCGTCCCGGTCGCCAAAACCGCGCAATGGCGGCATCAGATGGCAGTTCGAATCGAAAAAACCAATATCCATATCCGATAAATGCAAATGATTGACGGTCACGTCGCACGTCACCGGCAACCCTCGTTGCTTGGCCGATCGGATCATCGCCAACCCTTCCGCGCTGGAAATTCGGCATAAATGTACATGAACGCCGGTTTCCTGCATCAGCAAAACGATATTGGAAATCGCAACCGTTTCCGCGCATACCGGAATCACCGGTAATCCCAGCCGCGTCGCCACTTCGCCATCGTGCGCCACGCCATCGCCGGTCAAACTGATTTCTTGCGGATATAACCA
>SXJH01000165.1 GCA_005779435.1 Nitrosomonas sp.
GATCCGCCTGACAGCCGTTACCCGCACGTTCCACATGGGCGATCAAGCGATTCACGCATTAAACAATATCGATTTGCATATCGCTTCGGGGGAATATGTTTCCATTATGGGGCCTTCCGGTTCCGGAAAATCCACGCTGCTGAATATTATCGGCTTGCTCGACCGTCCCGACAGCGGCAGTTATGAACTGGACAATCGATTGATTACCGACTTATCGGAAACGGAACAAGCGCGCATCCGCCGCGAGAAAATCGGTTTTGTTTTTCAATCGTTCCATCTCATACCGCGCCTGACGGCTGCTGAGAATATCGAACTGCCATTGATTCTAAGCGGCATAGCGCCGGAACAACGGCAAGCGCGCGTCCATGCCGCATTGCAGGCATTCGAATTGACGCAGCGCGAAAACCACCGCCCGGCCGAACTTTCCGGCGGACAACGCCAGCGCGTCGCAATAGCGCGCGCCACCGTCATGCGGCCAAGCGTGATTTTGGCGGATGAACCCACCGGCAATCTGGATCACCAAATCGGCGCGGAGGTCATGTCGTTACTGGAGAATTTGCATCGCAGCGGAACCACATTGATCGTGGTCACACACGACCGCGAATTGGGCGCACGCGCGCATCGCCAAATCGGCATGCGCGACGGCAATATTTTTACGGATCGATCCGATGACGCTGTCTGACACGCTGCAAACTTCATTTAAGACCGTACTGAGCTACCGCATCCGTTCGCTGCTGATCGTTCTGGCAATGGCGCTTGGCGTTGCCGCCGTCATTGTGCTGACTGCGCTGAGCGACGGCGCGAGAAATTATGTGATCAATCAATTTTCCTCCATCGGCACCAACTTGCTGGTGGTGCTCCCGGGACGCGCAGAAACCGCAGGATCGTTTTTGGGGTCGGTGTTAGGTCAAACGCCGCGCGATCTGACGCTGAAAGACGCGCAATTGCTAGGCCGCTTGCCGCAAGTTAAGCGCTATGCGCCCCTCAATATCGGCGCTGCGGAATTATCCGCAGCCAATCGCTTACGCGAAGTAACGGTCTTGGGCAGCAACGCCAACTTGATACCGATCCGGCATATGAAGCTGGCACAAGGAAATTTCCTGCCACATGGCACCGAACGCAGCGCTCAAATCGTTTTAGGCGCAAAAATCGCCAATGAATTCTTCCCTCGCAGCCAAGCTATCGGACAGCGCGTTCGGCTTGGCGATAACCGGTTTCTGGTCTCCGGTGTTCTGGCTCCTCAAGGCGAATCAATGGGTTTCAATACCGATGAAATCGTTATCGTTCCGATTGATTATGCGCAAACGATGTTCAATACCACATCGTTATTTCGTATTCTGGTGGAAGCCAAAAGCCACAGTGAAATTGAATCTGCAAAACAAGCCATATTGGCGGCTTTGAAGCAAAGCCATGACGGTGAAGACGACACAACCGTCATTACGCAAGATGCCGTCCTCGCCACCTTTGATCGAATTCTGCATGCATTGACTTTGGCGGTCGCCGGAATAGCAGCCATTAGCCTGATTGTCGCCGGTATTCTGGTGATGAATGTCATGCTGGTTGCGGTCAATCAGCGCACTGCGGAAATCGGATTGCTGAAAGCCATTGGCGCCACATCGACCGACATTCGCCGCTTGTTCTTTGCAGAAGCGATTTGGTTGTCGCTGGCAGGCGCATTTTTAGGATTCCTGCTCGGCGAGTTGGGCAGCGGGTTGATACGATTCGCCTATCCGCAGCTTCCCGCTTGGGCGCCGGCCTGGGCTTCGATTGCAGGGATTGGCGTAGCGCTAGCGACCGGCATTTTGGCCAGCCTGTTTCCCGCCAGCCGCGCAGCCCGGCTCGATGCGGTCAACGCACTGAGTAAACGATGAACGCGGCCGATACGTTCCGTTTCGCTTTCCGTTCGCTGACGGCACACCGCCTGCGCACGTTGCTGTCCGCATCCGGAATTGCCATCGGCATGGCGGCGGTGATCCTTCTGACTGCAATTGGCGACGGCATTCAGCGTTTTGTGCTATCGGAATTCACGCAATTCGGCACCAATATTGTCACCGTCACCCCCGGCAAAATCAATACCCATGGCGGCTCCTTGGGGGCAATCGGCAGCGCGCGGTTATTGACAATCGAAGACGGTATTGCACTGAAGCAAAGCCGCTATGCGCAATACACCAATGCCAGCGTCGTCGGCAACGCCGAAATCCGCGCACAAGGCCGCAGCCGGCGTGTAACGGCTTATGGTCAAGGTCCTGATTTTGCCGATGCTTTCAACATGCAGGTTGAAATCGGGCAATTCCTGCCGCAAGACGATCCTCGCAATCCCCGAGCCTATGCGGTGCTTGGCGCGAAAGTCCGTACCGAATTATTTGGCGACGCCAATCCGCTGGGCGCATTACTGCAAGTCGGCGGATCGCGTTTCCGCGTCATCGGTGTGATGGCGCCCAAAGGCAATGTACTCGGCTTTGATTTGGACGACACGGTTTTCATGCCAACCGCTCGCGCATTGGAAGTTTTTAATCGTCAAGGTGTAATGGAAATCAACTTCTCATACATTCCGGATATCCCTATCGATGCGGTAGTAAGCGATATCCGCCGTATCCTGGTGGCTCGGCATGGGCGCGAAGATTTCACCGTCAAACCGCAGCAACAAATGCTCAACACACTATCGACCGTATTGAATGTATTGAAATTTGCCGTTGCGGCGCTGGGCGGCATTTCGCTGGTTGTTGGCGCGATCGGTATGATTACGCTGATGCATATCGCGGTATCCGAACGCGTTGCGGAAATCGGCCTACTCACCGCATTAGGAGCGACACGTGCGCGCATTCGCATCATATTTTTATTGGAATCGACCGTGCTTTCGACATTAGGCGGACTCACGGGACTGGCCGTCGGCGCCGGTATCGCATGGCTGCTGCAACTGCTTATTAGCGGCCTTCCAGTCAATATACCGTGGAACTATGTCGCAGGCGCTCTATGTATTTCGATGCTGATTGGCCTGATGGCCGGCGTCGTTCCGGCAATGCGCGCCGCAAAATTGAATCCTGTCGATGCATTGCGTACGGATTAGCGCCATACGCGCTTAAAATACCGCAGTCTTTGTTGATTCGCGAATAACTGACTACTTTTGTTTGTTGATCGCGGTAAACAACGCAGGCAATGCGCGATTCGCAAAGCGTTTATTAATCGTTTTTTTGTTCAATTCGCTTGCCGTTGCCAGCGATGCAATATCCGGATATTTGGATATATACGGTTGTGTAAATAACGGATCTTCCATCTTATTAGCTTTGGCTGCTGCAGTTTTCCTGGCCGTTGCCCCGTAATTCGTTTCGTTATATTTGCCGAAACGCGGCTCGAAGCGCTTTTTTTCTTGCGAGAACCTCGTTTTTTCCTTATCTTCCTTGGCAGGTCCGGTCTTTTTTACAAATTCGTTTTGCTGTTTTCTCAGTTCAGCTTCATCCAGTTGATCTACCTTGACTTTGATTCCCAATAACTTCTCGATACTTGCCAACAAACCGTCTTCGTCTTTACCGACAAAAGAAATGGCGTAACCTTTGGCTCCGGCTCGACCTGTTCTGCCAATGCGGTGTACATAATCTTCCGGGTTATTGGGCAACTCAAAATTAATCACATGCGTTAATTCTTCGATATCGAGCCCGCGTGCGGCAACATCCGTAGCGACCAGCACACGGATTGCGTTTTGCTTAAAATCTTCCAATGCCTGTGTGCGCTGCAGTTGATTTCTATCGCCATGAATCGCGGCACAGGAAATATTTTGGCGACTCAAAAAATGCGCCAATCGATCCGCGCCGATCTTTGTCCGGGTAAAAACCAGCACTTGCTGAAGATTCTGATGTTTTATCAGATGCATGAGCGCCGATTGTTTCCGTGACACCTCGACCGGATACACCACATGCGTTATTAACTCACTGATCGAGTTACGCCTCGCCACTTCGATCAAAACCGGATCTTTTAGGATCTTATTCGCCAGTTTCTTGATCTCATCAGAGAAAGTAGCCGAAAACATTAAGTTTTGCCGCTGCATTGGCAGCAATTGAATAATCTGTTTAAGATCGGGCAAGAATCCCATATCCAGCATGCGTTCGGCTTCATCAAGTATCAGAATCTCAACTTTGGAAAGCATCACTGTTTTCTGTTGAATATGATCCAACAATCGACCGGGCGTCGCCACCAAAATTTCCACTCCGGCGCGTACTGCTGCAATTTGCGTATCGATACTGACACCACCGTAAACCAACGCTGATCGAAGCGCCAAATATTTACCATAAGTTTTAACGCTATCGTGCACTTGCATCGCCAATTCGCGCGTCGGCGTTAAAATAACGGCACGAATCGGATGTTTTGCGGGGGACATGCTGTTATTTGCATGAACCTCCAATCGCTTCAACATGGGCAACACAAAACTCGCCGTCTTTCCAGTCCCGGTCTGCGCGCCCCCCATGACATCCTTGCCTTCAAGAATAACGGGGATCGCCTGCGCTTGTATCGGAGTCGGCTCGGTATAGCCTTGCTCATGAACCGCGCGTAATAATTCGGTCGATAGGCCGAGTTGTTCAAATGTCATACATTAAAAGTTCTTATTTAAATATTAATCACTTACCAAATGCTTACTCAGATACTTTTAGTCTCTCAATACGCACAACCGCTACAAACAAAAGAACCCGCACAAGACTGCTCAATTGTGCGGGTTCTTTCGCTGATACTTCAATCAATTTCATTTAGGATTTTGTAATCCTAAGGTTCTACCGGACTAGAATGAGTGACACCTTTATTCCTCATCCTCTTCATCCTCATCTTCTTCATCGCCGCCACCGCTGTCCTCTTCTTCCTTCACCAGCTCAAGCTTGCCGGTCTTCAGGCTCGCATTAAGGTCGGTCTTCGCAACTTCTTCATGTACCAGGTTCTGGTGGCAGTCTATGCAGGTCGCGCCTTCGGTCTTCATCTTCTTATGC
>SXJH01000166.1 GCA_005779435.1 Nitrosomonas sp.
ACCGCGCTATAAAATGCTGTTGCGCCGTTTTTCAGCACTTTGTCGCGGATTGCCGCAAGCGTGACGCCTTCGTCCAGAATATCGTCGAGCACCAAAACAACGCGGCCCCGCAGGTTTTCTTTAGGCTCCGCGCACCAGCGAATTTCGCCGCCGGTCGTGTTATTGCCGTAGCGCGTCAAATGCACATAATCGAAATCCAGCGGAAAACGCAATTGCGGCAACAATTGCCCGGCAAACACCACCGCCCCGCTCATGACGCATAAAACCAAGGGATATTGGTGCGACAGCGCTTGCGTGATTTCCGCCGCCAGGCGCCGCACCGCTTCATTCACGGTTTGTTCGGAATGAATCGGTTCAGCCGCGCTTAGGATTTGCTGCGCTTGTTGGGTGTCGAGCATGAAATTGATAATTCAGCGATTTTATAATTTATAATTTGCAATATTACATGGAGGATCGTAAAAATGCATATCCCCGGAATGCTACGCAATATTATCGCAACCGTTTTTGCGTTGTTAGCAGTATTTCCTGTTTGGGCGCAAATTGCCTCGCCTTCGGATTATCCGGTCTATAAAGACGGGAAACTGACGATTCCTCGTGTGGATACAGCCGAACAAACAGGGAATTATCAAAAAGTAGAGTTCCAATATGATAGCGCAACGGATAGATGGAAATTAATCAATGTTGTTGAAACCAAGGTTGCTTCCGGGCCTGTAACCTATGAAGAAAAAATAGAGGCGATCGTTACGAATTCTTCGCCTGTGCAGGTATTTCTCAAAATCACTGGCCAGTTTTCTAACGGGTGCGAGTTTTTTCAGCAAATCAATCAAACGCTGAAGAACAATAAATTCGAAGTCACCTTGCATATGGGGCCTAATCCGTTTCCACCAGATATGCTTTGCACTATGTCGCTTAGTCCTTATGAAAAAATCATTCCGCTCGAAGTGTACGGCCTACCCGCTGGAACTTATGAATATAGCGTCAACGGCGAAACGATAGGTTCGTTCACATTGGCCCAGGACAATACCTTGTAACGATTCAACCGATCTTCAATTTGCTATTCTTTTTTCAAAAAAGTTGAGAACAACGTTCTGAAGTGATCGTTCCAATCTGCACCGACTTTTAACGGAACGGCGATCTGAACAATTTGTTTTTCCGGCGTTTCGCCGCTCAAATACAAAATATATTGTCCCGCTTCGTTGAGTCTCAATGCCTGTGTGATGACACCGGAGCGGTATTGTTGCGCCGGAATCGACAGTACTTCATGTTCTTTTTGCTGCTTTTGATTCCCGGTAGTTTCCAGCTTCACCAGCCGTTGCGCGAAGAGAAAATCGCGCGCGGATTCGGGATATAAAAGATCGATTGAAATGTTCAACATGGCAGGCTCGGGAACTCGTCCGCATTGAATCGGCACATAAGGCGATCTCATCGGATCTTGCGATCCCTCGTAGTCGACGGGAAGGTAATAACCCGAGTAACCGACGATCAACGCTTCGGTTTCTATCGTGCATGCGCCGCCGCGAAAACCTTTCGGATACGTATCGGATGAGTCGCCCTGCGAACTGGTGCCGTATAACATGCCGAACAAAGCAAATGCGGCGAATACGCCGATCAACATTGCCAGTTGAAATTTATACGATGAGATTTTCGATCCGGTTTGCATGGCAATTCGTTTGGTAAATGGAGTGGCCGGATTATATCAGCCAAAGCGATCGGACACATTCGGGCGGAGTGCACTATAATAATCCGCAATGTCGCTATTTGCTCGTGAGGCTATAAATATTGTGTCAAAACTAAATATCGTTATCCTCGCAGCCGGTGCCGGAAAACGCATGCAATCGGCTTTGCCGAAAGTGCTGCACCGTTTGGCCGGACGCCCGCTGCTGTCGCATGTGATCGATGCGGCGCGACAGTTGTCGCCCGATAAAATATGCGTCGTTATCGGCCACGGCGGAGAGATGGTAAAACAATCGCTGGCGGGAGACGATTTGACCTGGGTCACACAATCGCAACAACTCGGCACCGGCCATGCGGTGATGCAAGCGCTGTCGGCTTTGGATAAGGACGGCGTGACGCTGATATTGTATGGCGATGTGCCGTTGGTTCAGGCGCAAACGTTGCAAGCATTGGTCGCGCAAACGCAAGGAGAGTATTGCGCTTTGTTGACCGCCATGGCGGAAGATCCCTCCGGTTACGGCAGGATCGTGCGCAATCCGGTCACGCAAGCCGTGCAAGCCATCGTAGAGCAAAAGGAAGCCACGCTCGAGCAGCAGCGTATTTGCGAGATCAACACCGGCATTATGGCGATCCCGAACCGGTACTTGCATCCATGGCTGTCTAAACTTGAAAACAACAACGCGCAGCGTGAATATTATCTGACCGACATTGTGGCGATGGCGGTCAGCCAAGGGGTGACGGTTGCATCGTCGCTCGCCGTGCATTTTTCCGAAGCGATGGGCGTCAACAGCAAGCGCCAGCTTGCCGAACTTGAACGGATTTATCAAAGGGATTTCGCCGAGAAGCTGCTCGATCAAGGCGTGCAGCTTGCCGATCCGATGCGGATCGATATTCGCGGCCGACTCGATTGCGGCACCGATGTCGAGATCGATATCGATTGCATTTTTGAAGGTATCGTACGGCTTGGCGACGGCGTGAAAATCAACGCGCATTGCATACTGAAGAATGTCAGCATCGCGGCAGGAGTGGTGATTTTGCCTTACAGCCTGATAGAAGATGCGGAAATCGGCAAGAATTGCAAAATCGGCCCTTATTCGCGCATACGGCCTGGCACCCGCCTCGGCGACAAAGTGCATATCGGTAATTTTGTCGAAGTCAAAAACAGCCAAATCGCAGCGGGCAGCAAGGCCAATCATTTGAGTTATATCGGCGATTCGATTGTCGGTGCGAACGTCAACGTCGGTGCGGGCACCATCACTTGCAATTACGATGGCGCCAATAAATATCAAACCGTCATCGAAGACGACGTGTTTATCGGCTCGGATACGCAACTGGTGGCACCGGTCAGGATTTCCAAAGGCTCCACCATCGGGGCGGGATCGACGATTACCAAGGCGACGCCCGAACACCAATTGACGTTGTCCCGTTCGAAGCAAATCAGCATTGCGGGGTGGAAGCGCCCACAAAAAATAAAGAAATAACAGTGGGTTTGTTCGGTTCATCGAGTTTCCGGGAGAAAATACAATGTGCGGAATAGTAGGCGCAGTGGCGATAAACAACGTTGTTCCGGTGCTGCTGGAAGGGTTGCAGCGCTTGGAATACCGAGGTTACGATTCCGCCGGGCTGGTGGTGACATCCGGCGGCTTGCAGCGGCTGCGAACCACCGGGCGGGTGCATGAACTACAAAAACTCGCCGATGAGCAACAGATGCAAGGATTCGCAGGCATCGCGCACACCCGCTGGGC
>SXJH01000167.1 GCA_005779435.1 Nitrosomonas sp.
CATCGAACTGGATGCGTCCACGCATTGGCCGGAATCGGTTGTTTGCCGGTTGAACATCGTCGATCAGGACACGCACGACGAAGCGATTGCACAGGTTAAAAATCTTAACGGGCCATTGCTGCTGGGCGTTGCCGCGCATCGCCTGCCGGATCGCGGCGTGCAGCGGCTCATCAAGGAATTGATCGACGGCAGCCGTGCGCAGCCTTGGTTGATTCTGTTGCGCAAACCGTCGGCCCCGGTGGCAAATGCCCGTGAATTTGCGTGGTTCCGCCTCGCCGAAGCCTGCGGCATACCGGCAGAGCATGTCATAACCCAATAGCCATGATCGTCAAAAACCCTCATCGTCCGGTCGCCGATGCGCTCCTGAATGTCGCCGTCGTCGGGCATACCAATACCGGAAAAACCTCGCTGATCCGCACCATGCTGCGCAGCACCGAATTCGGCGTCATCGAAGACGCAGCCGGTACTACGCGGCATGTCGAACAGGCAACACTCTCCGCAGACAACGACCCGATCCTGAATTTATACGACACGCCCGGCTTGGAAGATTCCCGTGCATTATCCGCGCACATCAAGAAACAACAGGCAAAATCCAAACTGTTATTGCCGGTGCAGATTCTGGAACAATTCGCCACTCACGTTTCCGTCGACGATCCGCTGGAGCAGGAAGCCAAGGTTGTCCGGCAAGTTCTGCGCAGCGATATTCTGTTATATATCATTGATGTGCGCGAACCGTTCCTGGAAAAATACCGGCTGGAGCTGGAGATTCTGACCTTGTCGGCCAAACCGATCATTCCGGTGTTCAACTTCATTGCCGGACATGACCGGGAGCTTGCCGCATGGCGCGAACGCTTAACGGCTTTTCACATGCATGCGACATTGGAATTCGACACCGTGGCATTTTCATTTGAAGCCGAGAAACGGTTGTATCGGAAAATGCAAACGTTGCTGGAACCCTATCACAGCCGGTTACAAAAACTGATCGATTATCGCGCACGGTTATGGAATCAGCTTTGCCTGTCGGGCGCCAAGCGCGTCGCGGAATTGATCGTTACCGTTGCTTGCTACCGGGAAAGCAAAGCGGCGCAGCACAATGCCATCGCGCAATCGTTAGCCGAAGACCGGCTGCACGATTTCGTTCGCAAGGCCGAGCAGCGCTGCCTGCACGATTTATTGGCTATTTTCAATTTCTCGGCAGCCGACGTTGAAATACAGAAAATTCCGGTCAGCAATGGACAATGGCAGTTGGATATTTTTGCACCGGGCATCCTCAAAGCGTACGGCCTGGATGTCGGCAGCGCCGCCGCAAAAGGCGCTGCCGCCGGTGTCGGCATCGATTTGATGGTCGGCGGCATGAGCTTGGGCGCAGCCAGCGCATTGGGCGCCCTTGCCGGTGCCGGTTGGTCGACTTTCAAGCGCTACGGCGACGAAATCAAAGCGACCGTCAAAGGCACAAAATGGCAGTGCGCCGACGACACCACACTGCAAATATTGTACTTACGCCAGAAACACTTGCTGAAGAAACTGATGCATCGCGGCCATGCCGCTCAGGATACCCTGAATGTCGATCAAGCCGACGGCGAGAAATTGCCGGAAAACTGGAACAAACTGATCGGCGCATTACGCCAGCATCCCGCTTGGCAGGAATCTTCCGTCAGCCGCAATAACAATCCGCAATTCCAAGGGATAGAAGCCAAGCTGGCGGGCGCGCTGCTGGATAGCGACTTATCCTGAATTTGTCATTCCGGCGAAAGCCGGAATCCGGAAAAACCAACGAACCGGACACCGGCTTTCACCGCTGCGACGAATAATTCAGCGTTTCCCAAAAAGCGTCAAGCCGCTACGCGAGAAGCGCGTTTGCGTTCGTGCTCGAGCAGAAAGCGTTTGCGAATCCGTATTGTTTTCGGTGTAATTTCCACCAGTTCGTCATCGGCAATGAATTCAATCGCCGATTCCAAGGTGAGCTGAATCGGCGGTGTCAAAGTCACCGCCTCGTCGGTTCCGGATGCGCGGATGTTAGTGAGTTGCTTGCCTTTGATCGGATTGACCACCAAATCGTTATCGCGGGTATGGATGCCGATCACCATGCCTTCGTACAAACGATCTCCGGGACTGACAAACATGCGTCCACGGTCTTGCAGTTTCCATAATGCATAGGCGACGGCTTCGCCGTGCTCGGCGGAAATCAGCACGCCGTTCCTGCGCGGCGGGATTTCCGCTTTCATCGGCGCGAATTCGTCGAAGACATGGCTCATCAAGCCGGTGCCGCGCGTCATGGTCATGAATTCGGATTGAAAGCCGATCAGGCCGCGCGCCGGAATGCGATAATCCAAGCGCACGCGGCCTTTGGCGTCCGATACCATGTCCTGCAAATCGCCACGGCGTGCGCCCAGGGCTTCCATGACCGCGCCTTGATTGGCCTCTTCCACATCGACGGTAAGCATTTCGAACGGCTCGCATTTAACGCCGTCGATTTCGCGGATCACCACATGCGGACGGGATACCGCAAGCTCATACCCTTCGCGCCGCATATTTTCCAACAGGATCGTCAGATGCAATTCGCCTCGGCCGGAAATCAGAAACGAATCGGTTTCGGAAGTTTCGTCCAGCCGCATCGCAACGTTGGTCAGCAATTCTTTTTCCAGGCGTTCGCGCAATTGACGGCTGGTAACGAATTTTCCTTCCTGACCGGCAAACGGCGAAGTATTGACCTGAAATGTCATGGTCAGCGTCGGCTCGTCAACCGCCATGACGGGCAATGCTTCCGGTTTATCGATGTCCGCCAAGGTAGTGCCGATACTCAATTCCTCAACGCCGTTGATCAGCACAATATCGCCCGCCAGCGCTTCTTTCAGTTGAATCCGTTCCAAGCCGCGAAAACCAAGCACCTGATTGACTTTGGCCTTCTTCGGCGGTTTGTCGCCCATCAGCACCATCACTTCCTGGCCCGGTCTCAGCTTGCCCCGGCGAATGCGGCCAATGCCGATCCGTCCGACGAAACTGGAATAATCCAATGCGCTGATTTGCAATTGCAGCGGCTCGTCCGGATTGCCGACGGGCGCCGGAACATGCTTGATAATCGTATCAAACAGCGCCCGCATGTCGGTGCTGGGCTTATCCAAATCGAGCGTGGCAAAACCGTTCAGCGCCGAAGCGTAAACAACCGGAAAATCAAGCTGCTCGTCGCTGGCGCCCAGCTTATCGAATAATTCGAATGTTTGATCGACGACCCAATTCGGACGACCGCCCGGCCGGTCGATTTTGTTGATCACGACGATCGGACGCAACCCCAATGCCAAGGCTTTTTTGGTGACAAAACGGGTTTGCGGCATCGGGCCTTCGACGGCATCGACCAGCAGCAATACGCCATCGACCATCGACAACACCCGCTCAACCTCGCCGCCGAAATCCGCGTGACCGGGAGTATCGACGATATTGATATGAATACCTTCATAATCGATGGCGCAGTTCTTGGCTAAAATGGTAATGCCACGTTCGCGTTCGATATCGTTGGAATCCATCACGCGTTCGGAAACCTGCTGGTGTGCGGCAAACGTGCCGGCTTGGTGAAGAAGCTTGTCGACCATCGTGGTTTTACCGTGGTAGACGAGCGCGATGATAGCGATATTGCGGATCGGGCGAGACATAAAATAATTCCTCAAAAAATAAGCTGTTAGTGCATGCGATGGGGGCGGTATTATAGCAGTCGATTGTTAATATAGCCAATTTACATTTAACCGTAATTTGCAACTACCCAAAACGCCCATGACGTCATTGATTCATTACTTATCGTATCGTTCATTACAGGCATTGCAACTGACCACCCACGACATCGTCGTCGGCATCGAACACTTGCTGCTGGAGAAAAACCGGCAGCAAGCCTGGAATGCGCCCAAAGCGGTCATTACACCGCCGGATGGCCGCTATATGATGGCCACTTTGGCGGCAGCCGACGACCCGCCGTTTCTCGCCGTCAAAGCCCTGGTGCTGAATCCGGACAACCCGAAGCACGGATTACCAAGCATCAACGCATTGGTTACGCTGCTCGATAGCCGCTCCGGCTTGCCGCTTGCGGTTATCGACGGTAATTGGGTCACTGCGGTCCGCACCGCCGGATTGAGCGCGGTCGCCGCCAAACGCCTCGCGCGTCCCGATTCGTCCGCCGCCGCCTTTATCGGTTGCGGCGTGCAAGCGCATAGCCATTTGCACGCACTGGCGGAATTGTTTCCGCTGACGCAAGTCCGCGCCTTCGGGCGTGGCGCGGAAAGCAGGGATGCCTTTTGCCGCACTGCGGAAACCATGGGATTGGCGGCAACCGCAACGCAAACGGCGCAGGAAGCCATCGATAATGCGGATTTGATCGTCACATCGGTGACGTTGTCGCCGCAACTGGCGCCGTTCCTTGATGCACGATGGCTGAAACCCGGCGCATTCGTCACCATGACGGACTTAGCCGCACCGTGGCTGGCGAAAACCATGCCCGTCCTGGATCGCATTTTTGTCGACGACTTGGAACAAGAAGCCAGCATGCCAAAACCTTTGGTCGATCCGTCGTTGGTTCAAGGCGATCTGACCGGCTTGGTCAGCGGCAAAACCGTTGGCCGTCAAACAAATGACGAACGCACGGCTTTCGTGTTCAGGGGACTGGCGCTGGGGGATTTGGCCGTGGCCGGATTAGCCTACCGGCGCGCGTATGAAACTTCGTCAAGCGGAACGATACAGCAGGCCCGATATGCGCGGAACGATTGAACCGTTACTTCTCTTTATCCACACCCGACATCAGAAATTTGACCAACAAAGCAAAAACGAACGGGATCGTGCTCAGTGCGGTCACCATATAGTGCTCGGCGGTAAATTGATCGCCTTCGTCCATGATGATGTAACCAAAAAATATCATGATCGGAAAAATGGCGGCCAGGATTTGGATTAAAATCAGAACTTTTTTCATCGGCAAAAAACCTTCCAAGTTATACGATTACCGTTCAAGTTACATGATCTCAATCCGCCAAGTCAAACAATTGTCGATTATAAGACCGCAACAAAGCTTATCCCATTCCGATCATGCTAAAATCCATAAGTCCCGGATTGCAATCACTCCCCCTCCCGCGTTATGAAAAACAATTATCTTGAAAAAATACTGACCGCACAGGTTTACGATGTGGCGATCGAAAGCCCGTTGGAGCATGTCGCCAATTTGTCCGAGCGCATTCATAACCGGGTGTTCCTGAAGCGCGAGGATTTGCAGCAGGTTTTTTCATTCAAATTGCGCGGCGCGTATAACAAAATGATCAAGTTGCCGCCTGCGGTGCGCAATCGCGGCGTAGTGGCGGCTTCGGCGGGAAATCATGCGCAAGGGGTTGCATTGGCTGCCAAGCGGCTTAATTGTTCCGCCACCATCGTGATGCCGGTAACCACGCCGCAAATCAAAGTGCATGCCGTGATGGCGCTAGGCGCTACTGTGGCACTGCATGGCGATTCGTACAACGATGCTTACGAGCATGCCGTAACGCTGGCAAAAGAAGAGCAAGCCACGTTCGTGCACCCTTACGACGACCCCGATGTCATTGCCGGGCAAGGCACTGTGGGAATGGAAATTTTGCGCCAGCATACCGGCGCGATTCACGCCATTTTTGTGCCAATCGGCGGCGGCGGATTGATCGCCGGTGTGTCGGCTTATGTGAAGCGCCTCTATCCGAAGATCAAGATTATCGGCGTCGAGCCGGTCGATTCGGATGCCATGTACCGTTCGCTGCAAGCGGGGCGCCGCATTCGGTTGGCGCAAGTCGGTTTGTTTGCCGACGGCGTTGCGGTACGGCATGTCGGCAAGGAGACGTTCCGGCTGTGCCGGGAACTGGTTGATGAAGTGATTTTGGTCGATACCGATGCGATTTGCGCCGCGATCAAAGATGTATTCGAAGACACGCGCACGATCCTGGAGCCTTCCGGTGCGCTGTCCGTCGCCGGTCTCAAGGCCTATGCCGCACGCGAGAAAATCCAGCATAAAACGCTGATTGCGATCGCATCCGGCGCCAATATGAATTTCGACCGTTTGCGGCATATTTCGGAGCGCGCGGAAATCGGCGAGCAGCGCGAAGCGGTGCTGTCGGTAACGATCCCGGAACAACCCGGCAGCTTCAAGAAATTTTGCAATTTATTGGGCGCCAAAAGCATCACCGAATTCAATTACCGTTATTCCGATTCAAAAGTGGCGCATGTCTTTGTCGGCGTTTCGGTACGCAACCAGGAAGAAGCGCAGAAGCTGATCGCCGGGTTGAAGCAAAGCGGCTTGGCCACAGAGGACATGAGCAATAACGAGATGGCCAAGCTGCACATCCGTCATTTGGTCGGCGGACGGGCCACGGTTAAAAACGAAATCCTATACCGTTTCGAATTTCCCGACCGACCGGGCGCATTGATGAACTTTCTCAATAATATGAGCCACAACTGGAATATCAGTTTGTTTCATTATCGCAATCATGGGGCGGACTATGGCCGCGTACTGATCGGCATTCAAGTGCCTCCGGAAGAAAAATCCGATTTCAAAGCATTTTTGAACCAATTGGGCTATCGCTACTGGGACGAAACCAAGAACCCGGCTTATCAATTGTTTTTGGCATAATTCTTGTCGGCGGTTTGGTTTGTAATAGACCTGATTTTATGGGTCTTATTGCGTTTTTGATCATACTTCCGGGCGGTTAAGCTATCTGCCAATATCAATCAAAGTAAACGATTTTTACAAGCGGTTATTTTGCGGATTCAATCGAGCTTGCAATGCCGGAGAAAGTAATGGGAAAAGATTTTTCTAAATTTGGCTTAACGACCGATCTGGTTGCTACCGGAAAGAAGTTGCCGGCGATCGTGCTGCCGGTCCGGAAAAATATTCCGCAGGACGCCTCCGTACTGAATAACAGTGTGCTGCTCGGCATTATAACGTTATTTTTCATTGCGCTGCTGTTGGTCGCACTCGCTTGGAATGTGCAGCAAACACGACAGCATTCGGCGCAACCGGAACTCGTCTCGCAATTGCAAATGCGGCATATGCACTTAACGGGCATCGTAAAGCAAATCATCCAAGGCGACGACGAAGTATTCGCATCGCTGCGCAACGATTCCCAGCAAATAAACCGGAATATCGCGGCGTTATTGCAAGGCGACACGAATCTCGCGTCATCGGCCGACTTCTCCGAATATCACGGCAATTGGCATCGGCAGGAAAAAAAGATCCAGTTGGTTCTGAGCCGGCAAGAATCGCTGATGCTTCTCAACAGCAGTGTCAAAGGCATTGCGATAGCGAAACATCAATTGGCCCGGCGCGCCGACGAATTGACCGGTTATATGGCGCAAATCGGCAATCTGCCGCAAGAAATGCGCGCGGTGGAAGCGATCAAAATGCATGCGCACGCGATTGCCAAGCATGTCGGAACGATGCTGTCATTCGACACGCCGTTGACTGAAATCATGCAGCAATTGACACAAGACCATGCGCAAATTTCGGCCATGACACAAACGCTGCGGCAAGGCCACAACGGACTTGGCGCAGCCTCCGATAAAGACGAAACGATCCAGGATTTGCTCTCGCATATTTACGCGCTGCTGGCCAAATTTGACGATCACATGCATGCGCTGCAAAAAGAAATTCCTGTGGCGTTTGCGTTGCAACCGGTGATCGAGGACATCGCCGATCACGATCAATTCACGCTGCTTCAGCTCGATACGCTTGGCAGCGAAATCCGGCAACAAGCCCGGCAAACCGCCGCTTTGTTCGACACGGTTATTTATGTGCTCGGTGCTTGCGTTATCGTTGCGCTCATCCTGTCGATTCGATCCATGCGCCGCAACGCGCAATACCAGGACTGGGTCAATCGCAATGAAATCCAAAAAACGCAGAAAGCCATCGTGATGCTGCTGGACGATATGAAAAGAATCGCCGACGGCGACTTGACGGTGCGCACCGATATTACCGACAACACCACCGGCGCGATTGCGGATGCGATCAATTGCACCATTGAGGAATTGCATACGCTGGTCGAACAGGTCAATCAAGCGAGCATATTGGTCGTCAGGGCCTCGAATCAAGCGCAGCAGGTATCGTCGGAATTGCTGACCGCCGCGCAGCATCAAACCGAAAAAATCGAACAAACCACGATGGCGGTTCTCGGCATGACCGAGTCGATCGGCGAAATATCCGATATGGCGACGGAATCCGCCAGAGTTGCCAAGCAATCGCTGGATGCCGCCGAAAAAGGCGCCACGGCGGTGCGCGAAACCATATCGGGCATGAACGACATCCGCACATCGATTCAGGATACGTCGAAACGCATCAAACGGCTGGGCGAAAGCTCGCAGGAAATCGGCGAGATTGCCGCGCTGATTTCGGATATTACCGAACAAACCAACGTGCTGGCATTGAATGCCGCGTTGCAAGCAACCGCAGCGGGCGAGGCGGGGCACGGATTCACCGTGATTGCGCAGGAAGTGCAACGCCTGGCCGAGCGATCCGCCGAAGCCAGCAAACAAATCGGCGAATTGATCGTCACCATTCAAGGCGACACCCAAGACGCAATCGCCGCGATGGAAAGAAGCACGCTCGGCGTGGCGAAAGGCGCCGCACGATCCGATGCCGCAGGGCGCGCTTTGGAAGAGATCGAGCAAGTATCGAAGCAGCTTGCGCAACTGGTTTCCGATATTTTTGACGTCACGGCAACGCAAACGCGCGCCGCGCATAAGGTGGTCGCCAACATGGAGGAAATTCTCCATATCACACGGCAAAATACCGAGGGAACTTTGAAAACCACCGGGTCGATCAAGCAAATTTCCGGTTTTGCTTCCGAGCTCAAAGCATCGGTATCGAATTTCAAGGTATGACATTGTTCTCGATTTCAACCGGCATTGATGGAATGCGGCCATGAGCGCTCGACATGAAGTGAATATTGCTTCGATCATCGGAATCAAAGATGGAATCGATCAGGTTTTCGCGTTGATCGATCAGAATCTGGACGTATATCGCCAGCACCCGGGTAACGACAAGTTCATCGGGGATTGCCGCAGTTATATCCATCAACTGGACGGCCTGCTCGAGATGTTGAATTTGAACAGCATCGGCATCGTTACCGAAAAGATGGAACAAGTGATCGATGCGCTGATCGTCAAAAAAATTCAACCCGGCGATGACATTATCGACGCACTGAAACAATCCACCAAAGCATTGCTTTTTTATCTGAACGAATTGATCGACGGCGTTGGGGAAAATCCGCTGCGGCTGTATCCGCCGTATCGCATGTTGATGCAGGTATACGGTTTTGAAAACGCACCCGAAAGCGATTTGTTTTTCCCGCGATTGACGGCAAATCCAACGCTAAAAGCCGAAGCGGCGCATATCGATGCGTCATCCGCCAAAACCTTGGCCAAACAATTAGGCGCCGAATATCAGGCGGGATTGCTCCAATGGCTGCGCAATCCGTCGCACCGGGAAGGGTTGCGGCAAATGGCCGCTGCCGTGAATCGAATCGAAGAATTTCCCGGAACGACCGAACAGCGTGCGTTTTGGTGGGTGACTGCCGGTTTCCTGGAAGATTTACTGCAACAGCCAGACGATCGAATCGATACGCCGACCCGCCGCTTGTGCGGCAGGATCGAGCAAGCGATACGCCGTCTTGCTGCCGGAGCATCCGACAGCACCGCCGTTTTAATGCGCGAATTGCTGTATCACATCGCCCAAAGCGAATCGAGCGGCCAGCGCATCGACGACATCAAACGCAGTTATGCATGGCCGGGGCAAAACAAGGATACATTGACCTTCGAGCAATCGGAAACGCTGAATCCGGTGCTGGAGCGGCTGCGCGACACGCTGATGCAAGCCAACGACATTTGGCGCGAATACTGCGCCGGTCAGGAAGACAGCCTGGTTTCGTTGTCCGAATATCTCGATTGGCTCGGGCTTCAGGCGAAACAAACCGAATGCGCGCCACTGATCAAATTAATCGACGTAATCGGCAACACGGTTGCTTATCTGCAAGCGAAACCGCATGACATGAGCGAAGAGCTGGCGATGGAAATGGCCACGGCCCTATTGCTGGCCGAAAGCATTATCGACGATTTCAACAAGCTATCGCCCGATTTGCCCCGCCAAATCGATAATCTCGAATCCCGTTTGCTGAGTATAGCGGCCAGGGATGCCGATATCGGCGAATTACCGGCGGCGCCGTCGTTCGATGTATTGGAGAGCAAAACGCAAGAAAAGGAATTGCTCAATCAGGTATGCCGGGAGATTCTGGCCAATTTGGCGCAAATCGAAACCGTACTGGATCGATTCTTTTTCGAACCCGCGCAGCGCGTCGAGCTTTTGCGGTTGCCGGAATTGTTTAAGCAAGTGTCCGGCGCATTGATCATGCTGACGCTGGATCAGGCCAATACCCTGCTGAATCATTGCAAAGGCTTGGTTGAGAAACTGTCGATCCCGGATTATGACATCGACGAGCCCGAGCAAATCCTGCTCGTGGACGGACTAAGCAGCTTGGGATTTTTTGTCGAAGCGTACCGCAGCGGACGGCCCGACAGTCAGCAGATTGTCGAAGAAGCGATCGCACTCTTCCAAATCACGGCAACGCCGCAACCGGTGCCGGTCGAATCGCCGCCATTGCCGCCAAACAACGCCGACGTACCGGCGGCGGCAGAGACACAACAAACGTCGATTGACGATACGGCCCCATCTTCGCCAATCGACGCGGAGTTGCTCGATGTTTACCTGGAAGAAGCCGAAGCCGTGCTTGCCGGCATGGCCGCAACTATACGCCGTTGCCGCGCCGATGCCGCCGACCGCGAATCGTTGAGCGATTTGCGGCGAGGGTTTCACACGCTCAAAGGCAGCGGCCGCATGGTCAAGCTCGATGACATGAGCGAGGCCGCCTGGCATCTGGAACAAGTTCTGACACTGTGTTTGAGCGCTAAAAAACCGGCCTCCGATCCATTGCTCGATTTGGTCGACTGCGCACAGCGGGTTTATACCGGATGGTGCGAAAATTTGCGCAAATACGGCGTCGTCGACGCGCAAATCGAAGCCAAGGAATTGGTGCAAGCGGCAAAATCGTTATTGGCCAAGAAAGTTACCGTTACACCGGAATCGCGGGCAAACGCTCAAACCGCGCCTGCGGTTAAGATTGCCACAGAAAAGCCCGCTGCGGCAACCGATCCGATTTGCGCTCGGGAAGCCGCCGAGCCTGCCGCACGGGTTAATGCGCCGGATACCGCCGACGTTGTCAATCCGGAATTGCTGCAAGCATTCCTGGAGGAAACGCACGATATCGTTCCGCAAATCGGCGGACGGTTGCGCGGCTGGCGCATTTTGCCGCAGGATGAAGACATTCATCGCGCCTTGTTGCGTTTGCTGCATACCTTGAAAGGCAGCGCACGTATGGCCGGGGCACTGCATTTGGGCGAACTGATTCATGCGATGGAAAGCCAAGTCGAAGCGGTTTTCCGCGAACGCCATGTTTCCGACGCCGCGCTGGATCGGCTGGAAAGCGAATTTGACACCATCAGCGGCGCGGTTGAGCAGCTTCAGCGCAGCCAACCGGCTACGCTTGAGGCCGCAAACGACGAACCCGAACCGGTGCAAGTGACGCCTGAAAAGATTGAAGCGCCGCAATCCAAAACGATACTGCGCATCAATCCGGAATTGATCGACCGCTTGGTCAACGATTCCGGCGAAGCCAGCGCGCTGCGCGCAAGAATCGAAGCGCAGCTCAATAACTTCAAACAATCGCTGCAGGATCTTGCCGAAAGCACGCATCGCCTGCACGATCAGTTGCGCGAAGTGGAAATCCAGGCGGAAACGCAGATGCAATCGCATCTTGCGCAACAAAACGAAAGCGAACATTCGTTCGATCCGCTTGAATTCGACCGCTTTACCCGCTTCCAGGAATTGACGCGGTCGATGGCCGAAAGCATCGACGATATCATCGCCGTGCAGAAAAACTTGCGCGGTTCGCATGTCTCCGCCGAAGAGGCCGTGGCGCAACAGTCGGTCATTAACCGCCAACTGCAGCAATCGCTGCTGCAAATCCGCACGCTGCCGTTCAGCAATTTTGCCGAGCGTTATTACCGCATTGCGCGCCAGGTTGCCGACGATATGGGTAAAAAAGCCCATCTGCGCATCGAAGGCGGTGAAGTCGAAATCGACCGCAATGTGCTGGAAAAGGTAAACCCGCCGCTGGAGCACATTTTGCGCAACGCGATCGCGCACGGCATCGAAGCACCCGAACAAAGATTGCAAGCCGGAAAAGCCGAAACCGGGCAAATCGCGCTGCAATTGCGCCAGGAAGGCAACGAAGTGATTATCGTACTCAGCGACGACGGCTGCGGCCTGGATTTGCCGCGTATTCGCGAAGAAGCGCAGCGGATGGGATTGATTGAGGAAAATGAAGCGCTGGACCACGACAAGATAACAGCCATGATTTTTATGCAAGGCTTGTCGACCACCGATGCGGTAACCGGAATTGCCGGGCGCGGCATCGGTCTGGATATTGTCAAGAATGAAATTTCGCTGCTGGGCGGCCGTATCGGCGTTCAATCCACGCCCGGCCGGGGGACCGTCTTCACGATTTATCTGCCGCTGACGCTATCGGTTGCGCAAACCTTCATGGTGCGCGCCGGGAAACAGGTTTATGCGATCCCTTCATTCATTGTCGAGCATCGTCAGGTATTCGATGCCGACACGATACAAAAAATGTACCGGCATCATCGCGTCGAACTCAACGGCAAGCAATATCTGTTTTCCCATCTGTCGCATTTATTGAGCAAGGCCAACCCCGTTTCGGCAACCGCAAAACACAATCAGGTATTGTTTTTGCATAGCGGCACGCAGTACCTTGCGGTGCATGTCGACGAATTGCGCAGCGAGACGGAAGTTGCGGTTAAAAACACCGGGGCGCAATTGGCGCAAGCGCCCGGCGTGGAGGGCGCAACCATCACCGGCGACGGTGAGGTGATTTTGATTTTGAATCCGGTCAAATTGCTGCAACGCCGCGACGTCAAGGAAGTGTTCAATACGCCGCTGGCGAAGCTGACCGCCGCCGCTGCACTGAAGAAATCGGCCAGGCCGCCATCGGTGATGGTCGTCGACGATTCGCTGACAGTGCGCAAAGTGACTTGCCGCCTGCTGGAACGGGAAGGTTGTGAGATTTTGATCGCGAAAAACGGCAAAGAAGCTGCCGAAATCCTGCGCGAAACCGTTCCGGATGTCATGCTGATCGACTTGGAAATGCCCAAGATGAACGGTTTTGAATTGATCCGGCATGTGCGCGCGAACCCGGAAACGGCGCAGATTCCGATTATCATCATATCGTCGCGCACCGCCGAAAAACACCGGAAAATCGCCAGCGATTTGGGCGTCAGCGTTTTTCTGGGCAAACCCTATAAAGAGGAAGAGTTATTGAACCACTTAGCTCAATTGGGGCTTAATCGGGCATCCTGACCTTCTTCCGCATTGCCGGATTTGCTTCCCTCCAGTTTGGCCTGGACGGTCGCATGATCCAAATGGGGCGCAAACATCTCGATGAAATCAAAAATATAGCCGCGCAAATAACTGTTGCGGCTGATGCCGATGCGCGTCGTGCTGGGCTCAAACAAATGGCTGGCATCGATGGATCTGAGGTTTCTGTCGCGCTTGGCGTCAAATGCCATATTGGCCAGAATGCCGATGCCCAGCCCCAATTCCACGTAAGTTTTAATCACATCCGAATCGATTGCGGTTAGCACCACATTCGGTTCCAGCCCTTGATCGGCAAATGCTTGATTGATTTTCGAGCGGCCGGTAAAAGCGAAATCGTAAGTGATGATCGGATATTGATTGATCGCCGCCAGCGTCAACCGCTTTTGCTTCAATAGCGGATGCTTGGGCGGTACGACGATACAGCGATTCCACTGATAACACGGCAACATGACGAGTTCATGGAATTGCTCGATTGCTTCGGTTGCGATTGCGATATCCGCATCGCCCGATGTCACCAGGGTTGCAATTTGCACCGGACTGCCTTGCCGCAGAATCAGCTTTACCTTCGGATAACGTGCGGTAAACCGTTGAATGACCGGCGGCAAGGCGTAACGCGCTTGCGTGTGCGTGGTTGCAATGGTTAGCGTGCCGCTGGCTTCGCTGGAAAACTCCTGGGCGATTTTTTTCAGATTATCGGCATCGCGGAGCATGCGCGTTGCGGTTTCAATGATGAGCTTTCCCGGTTGCGTAATGCCGACAACACGCTTGCCGTTGCGCAAAAAAACATCCACCCCGAGTTCTTCCTCGAGCATCTGAATTTGTTTGCTAATGGCCGGTTGCGAGGTGTGCAATACTTTTGCCGCTCTCGATAAGTTCATGTTCTGGTGGGCCGTTTCGCAAAGGTAGCGTAGTTGTTGTAGTTTCATGATATTTGGAAATAATGAATGGTTATATAAATCTAACACAATATTATTTTGAATTATAAATCGATGTTGATATTATGCTTTCCGCTAAAAAATAGCGTGCGCTTTTATATGTCACCGGATTGACGGAACAATTGCCGCAAGTTTTTTTGATAGAATACCGGATTGCGGTTTTTCAACCTCGAAAAGTGAACGATTGCAGGTTGAAATGACAATAAATAACCAGCAGCACCAGGGAAACAAGGACAATGAATGAGTACGAATATTGAGAACAAGCCGAAACAAGTCACTTGGTTTAACGGCTGCGGCGGGCGCATCGGCATCGTGGTGGGCGAAACCGGCGAGCACGCTTATATCGGCATGGCATTGCGGCATGACGAAGACGACGATGTCGACCACATCATGAAATACGGCGCCAAATTCCCGCTCGATGCCGCGTTGAAGCTGCCGGTATCGAAGCGGTATAGCGGCGAGTAATCCCGCTGCGTCCTTACATTCCGAATCAACAGCAAGGAAACCACTATGTATCGCTACGATGAATACGACCAAACCATTGTGGACGAGCGCGTCAAACAGTACCGCGATCAGGTGCGCCGCCGTCTTTCCGGCGAATTGAAAGAGCAGGAGTTTCTGCCTTTGCGCTTGCAAAACGGGCTGTATATGCAAATCCACGGCTATATGCTGCGCATCGCGGTACCGTACGGTTTGATCTCATCCGGGCAAATGCGCATGCTCGCGCATATCGCACGCAAATACGACCGTGGCTACGGGCATTTCACCACGCGCCAGAACATTCAATTCAATTGGCTGAAACTGGAGGATACGCCGGATATTCTGGCGGATCTGGCTTCGGTGCAAATGCACGGCATCCAAACCTCCGGCAACTGTATCCGCAACATCACATCGGACGAATTCGCCGGTGTGGCGCACGACGAAATCGTCGATCCGCGCCCTTACGCGGAAATTCTGCGCCAGTGGAGCACGTTTCATCCCGAGTTTGCTTATCTGCCGCGCAAATTCAAAATCGCCATCAGCGGCGCGAAGGAAGATCGCGCCGCAGTTTATGCGCACGACATCGGTTTGTCGGTTACGCAAAATGCGCAAGGCGAGATCGGTTTTCGCGTGTTGGTCGGCGGCGGATTGGGACGCACCCCGATCATCGGCAGCGAGATTTGCGAATTCCTGCCGTGGCGGCATGTGCTGACTTACATCGAATCGATCATGCGCGTGTATAACCAATATGGCCGCCGCGATAACAAATATAAAGCGCGCATCAAGATTCTGGTCAAGGCGCTGGGTATCGACGAATTCCGCCGTCAAGTCGAAGCCGATTGGGCGGATCTCAAGGATAGCCCGGGCACGCTGACCGCCGAGGAAATCAATCGCGTCGCTTCGTTCTTTACCGATCCGGCGTATGAAACGCTGCCCGATTGCGATTCGAAACTCAATGAATTCAAGGCGGACAGCCGTTCTTTCTCCAACTGGCTCGCGCACAACGTCAAACCGCACCGCGTGCCGGGCTATGCCATTGTGGTATTGTCGCTGAAGAAGCCGGGAGAAGCGCCCGGGGACGCCACAGCGGAGCAAATGGACGCTGCCGCCGATTTGGCGGATCGCTACAGTTTCGGCGAATTGCGCATCACGCATAAACAAAACCTGGTACTGGCGGATGTAAAACAACACGATTTGATCGGCCTGTGGCAGGAAGCCGGCGCGCATGAATTCACCACGCCGAACATCGGCATGCTGACCGACATCATCAGTTGTCCCGGCGCTGAATTCTGCACCTTGGCGAATGCGCGCTCGATACCGTTGGCGAAGCTGATTGCCGAACGCTTCGAGGATCTGGATTATCAATACGACATCGGCGAGATCACGTTGAATATCTCCGGTTGCGTCAATGCCTGCGGACAGCATCATATCGGCAATATCGGCATCACCGGCGTGGAAAAGAAAGATCACGACGAGTGGTATCAGGTGTCGATCGGCGGCGCAGAAGGCAACGACAGCTCGATCAGTAAAATCATCGGCCCGTCGTTCACGTTCCATCAAGTGCCGGAAGTCATCGAACGCCTGATTCATGTGTATCTGCGCGAACGTATCGAAGCCGAGCGCTTTATCGACACGGTACGCCGTATCGGTCATGCGCCGTTCAAAGATCATGTCTACGCGACCGACTTCATCGCGCAGGACGAAGAAACCGCCGACAAGCACATCGTGACGCCTGCGCAGTACGGCGTGCCTTACTATTCACCCAGATTCTAATCGATATATGATCATTAAAAACAAAACCATCGTTGCCGACGATTGGATGGTCTTGCGGCTGCAGGAACACGAAACTGCGGAAAGCGTAGCTGTTGCCGCAGGCAAAGTCATCGTGCCGTTGAAAGTATGGCAAGCGCAGCGCGAGACACTGCAACAGCGCAAAGACATCGGCGTCTGGCTGGCCAGCGACGAACGTCCGGAAGACTTGAAGGGCGATATCGACAAGTTTGCCGTGATTGCAGTCGATTTTCCGAAATTCTCCGACGGACGGGGTTATTCCATCGCCTATAATTTGCGCGCGCGCTTGGGTTATACCGGCGAATTGCGCGCCATCGGCGATGTATTGCGCGACCAGTTGTTTTATCTGCAGCGCGTCGGTTTCGACGCCTTTGAGCCGCGCGCAGATCGCAGCATTGAGGATGCGCTGAAAGGATTGAGCGATTTCTCCGAAGTCTATCAAACCTCCATCGATCAAAAATCGCCGCTGTTTCGCCGCGTGCAGCGCAAAGGAA
>SXJH01000168.1 GCA_005779435.1 Nitrosomonas sp.
CGCATCAAATCGATCAATGCGACGGTTTCCCCGGTATAATTCGCGGGTGCTTTGCCGATGCCCTCCAAGTGCCAGTAGGTCGAAGGATCGGTATAGGGGCGCGGTGCTTGCCCGTTTCGTATCGCCAGGATTTGAAAAAAATAATCTTTGTAAGCCGGGTCGCCAGTTGTGGCGTACCCTCTTGCCATACGCGTCAAATCGTCCGAGCTCTGGAGCAGCTCTTTGGCTAACAGCAGGGAATTGAATCGAATCCGCTCTTTGGCGACAATTTCTCGCTGTATATCCCGCGATTGATAAACGAGCGTCAATAGCACGAGCAGCAGCAAGCCGATCGTAAAAATGGAAATGAAGGCAAAGTGCTTAATGGTTATCATTGCTGGATTAAATCGCACCTTATCGTTGCCGGATTGGATAATGTAACGGGGTAATGCGCAATAACATCATGCAAGACCGCCTTCCATTGTAGGTAATTCTTTAATAATTTGGCGAAATAAAAACGGGCGATTTACTGCTTTATTCGATATTGGAACAGCCACCGAGCCCGGCTTTATCGCAATAGATCGCATTTGTTCGAAACTGATTGGAGTTTTTTGCATGCTAGACATTCAACAATTACGCACCGATTTGAATAACATTACCCGGCAACTGGCCAAGCGCGGCTTCGCGTTTCCCGCCGACGCTTTCAACGCACTGGAAGCGGAGCGAAAAACGATCCAGACGCAAACCGAGGAATTGCAAGCGCAGCGTAACGCCGCTTCCAAGAAAATCGGCCAAGCCAAAGCCAAGGGCGAGGATGTTACCGCAATCATGAACGAAGTCGCGCATCTGGGCGACGCGTTGAAGCAGGCGGAGGCGCATCTCGATCAAGTCAAAAACGATCTGCAGAAAATGCTGCTGGAAATTCCCAATCTGCCGCATGCCAGCGTGCCGGAAGGCAAAGACGAAACGCACAATGTGCAAATCCGCAACTGGGGCGAGCCGCGCCGATTCGATTTCGACATCAAGGATCACGTCAGTATCGGCGAGGGCCTCGGATTGCTCGATTTCGAAACCGCTGCAAAATTAAGCGGCGCGCGTTTCAGCCTGATGAAAGGCGGTCTTGCTCGTTTGCACCGTGCGCTGGCGCAACTCATGCTGGACACGCATACGCAAGAACATGGCTATCAGGAAACCTATGTACCCTACCTGGTCAATCGCGACAGCCTGCGCGGCACCGGGCAATTGCCTAAATTCGAACAGGATCTGTTCGCGGTCAACGCGGGCGGCGCGGATTCAACCGACGCACCGAGCTACCATCTGATTCCGACGGCGGAAGTGCCGATCACCAATATGGTGCGCGATGAAATCGTGCCATTGAACGCATTGCCGCTGAAATACGTGTCGCATACGCCGTGCTTTCGTTCCGAAGCGGGCAGCTACGGCCGCGATACGCGCGGCTTGATCCGCCAGCATCAATTCGACAAGGTGGAGCTGGTGCATATCGTGCATCCCGAGCGATCCTACGAAGCTTTGGAACAACTGGTCGGACATGCGGAAAAGATTTTACAAAAACTTGAATTGCCGTACCGTGTGATGACCTTGTGTACCGGCGACATGGGATTTTCGGCGGCAAAAACGTACGACATCGAGGTCTGGCTGCCCGGACAAAACGCCTACCGGGAAATTTCCTCCTGCAGCAATTGCGAAGCATTCCAAGCGCGGCGCATGCAGGCGCGGTTTCGCAACGAAAACGGCAAACCGGCGCTGTTGCACACGCTAAACGGCTCCGGCCTTGCCGTTGGGCGCACGCTGGTCGCCGTGCTGGAAAATTACCAGAATGCGGATGGCAGCGTTACCGTTCCGCAAGTTTTGCGCCACTACATGAATGGTCTTGACCAACTGCGGAATAGCGAACAAAATGCCGATAAAACATAACTATTTCCTTTATAAGGCGCCTCATCATGCAAAACGAAACCACGACGAATTCCAATAGCAACGACGATTTGAAAAACCTGGAAAACGAAATCCGGGAAGCTGTAGCCAGCGGCGCGCATGTGCAGGAAACGGTACATCGCCTGACCTTGAAAGCCATCAATGCGGAGCGCATCGATTTCGATTCGATACAACGAATCGTTAACGCCGCGATGCAGGGTATCCACGATGGCGCTACGCAACGCTTCCAAAACATCAATCAGCAAGCCCAGACAACCAAATCGCAAATCACCGACGCCGTTTCGGGACTCGACGCTGCATTGGCCAGTCTGGCGCAAGCCTCGCAATTGGCAATCGAAGAAGCGGCGAGTAATGCCAAGAAATTCTCCGATAACGAATTGACGCGCACCCGCTCCGATCTGGAAAGCCTGGAAGGATTGTTTATCGACACGCTGCATAAAACCGCCACCACCGCGCAAGGCTTGCTGGCGGATATTCTGCACGACTTAAGCCGCCATGCCGCCAATCACGGCACCGTGGTCGGCTCTCAACTCAAGGAAACGCTCGACACGTTCGCACAGCAAATCGCTTCGGCAGGAAAAGCGCAAGTGGCGACAGGCGCCAGCCTGGCGCATACAACGGCGGATTTGGTGAGCAAGATCGCCAGCGGCGTGCTGGACGGCATTAATGAGCAAGGAAAACGCTGATCGATTCGCTCATGCAGTCAATAAATCAGCGTTTTTCTCAATCTTCACCACCCAGCGCATCGATCACGTCGGCAATTAACCGACTCAGTTCGCCGCTCATGATGGTGAAGTCGCTGACGAATAACTCTTCCGCGCTCTCGGCGGATTCTTTCAGGATGTCCTGAGGCGCAATCCGGCGCAGTTGCAAATTGTCGTGCAGCACGAACGAGATTTTGCTGTCCCACGTCATCGCCAGTTTGATCGCTTTTTTCCCCGCACGGATATGCCGCCCGGTTTCTTCGGCGTCCAGCACATGGCATGTGTACTTGATCGTTTCCTTCTCATCGTTCATGCCTTGCAGTTCGCAATCGCGGTCGACGGTAAAAATCGACGGCAAATCGTCGCCCGTCAACCAGCGCGTCATCGCCGTCGACGGTGAAATTTTCGTATCCAGCGGAGCCAGTGCGACTCCCTGCATGGTTTTGAGCAACGCATCGATGAATTCCTCGGCTTTGTTGGCGCTCGCCGTATCCAGAATCAACCGGTTGTTGGCCGCATCGATCCACGCATACGTTTTATGGCGCTGCGCAAACGCGCGCGGCAGCAACTCGATAATCGTCGATTCCTTGATATCCCGCACCTGCTTCTTGCCCGCCTTATAGCCCTGCATTTGCTCAATGTTGGCGATCCGCGTTTTAGCGTGCTGGTTGATCACCGCCGCAGGCAGCAATTTTTTCTCGACCCCCAATGCGATCAACCAATGCTGGCCGAATGCGAGCACAAAACCCGGCTGCTCATCGCGCGGCGGCAACCAGCCCCGGCTTTGCATCTCCATTTGCATGCACGCCTGCAAAGCATGCTGCGACAGCGCTTCTTCAAAACTGTTCGGTGTTATATTGCCGCCGGTGATACGATATATTTGTAAATTTCTGAACCACATAATCCTGCTCAATTAACCGGTTGATCGAATTCAAATACATTGTGGCATGAAAAAAATCTATTCCGCCAACAATCTGATGGAAGCGCAGATAGTACTTGATCTGCTCGAACACGCCTATATTCCGGCGCGGATTTTTAACCAGAACGCGATAAGCGCGGTGGGAGAAATTCCGTTCACGCATGCATATCCGGAAGTCTGGATCGTACGCGACGAAGACTTCGAGCGCGGCAAACGCATCGTCGCAACCTACGAAAACACTCCGGTCGCAACCGGCAACGTGCGCTGTCCGTCATGCCATGAAGAAAATCCGGCCAATTTTCAGTTGTGCTGGAAATGCGGGGGCGGGCTGGAGATTGTTGGATGCCGCCATACTTGACGGCATCGTGCAATGCGCCGAACATAAAATCATAAACGGCACGGCATTCGCTTGCGCATCGCGCCGTTGCCGTCAGTAAGGGGATGAATCCAGCAGCAATTCCCGCAGATTCATTTTGCCAGCATCGGTTGCAGATAATGGCCGGTAAAGCTGCTTGGGTTGACGGCAAGCTCTTCGGGCGCGCCTTCCGCAATGATGCGGCCGCCGCCATCGCCTCCCTCCGGGCCCAGATCGATAATCCAATCGGCTGTTTTGATCACATCGAGATTGTGTTCGATAACGACCACGGTATTGCCGTGATCGCGCAGCCGATGCAGCACTTTCAGCAGCAAATCGATGTCTTGGAAATGCAAACCTGTCGTCGGTTCGTCCAGGATATACAGCGTTCTTCCCGTGTCGCGCTTGGAAAGCTCAAGCGATAGTTTGACCCGCTGCGCTTCGCCGCCGGAAAGCGTAGTCGCCGATTGTCCCAAGGTAATGTAGCCCAAGCCGACTTCGAGCAATGTTTGTAATTTACGCGCGACAACAGGCACTGCGGAGAAGAAATCGTACGCCTTCTCGACAGTCATTTGCAGCACTTCGTCGATGTTTTTGCCTTTGTATTGAATCTCCAAGGTTTCCCGGTTGTACCGATGGCCGTGGCACACATCGCAAGTGACATAGATGTCGGGCAAAAAGTGCATTTCCACTTTTATGACGCCGTCGCCCTGACAGGATTCGCATCGCCCGCCTTTGACATTAAAAGAAAAACGGCCGGGCGCATAACCGCGTTCGCGCGCTTGCGGCACACCGGAAAACAAATCCCGGATCGGTGTGAATAATCCGGTATAAGTGGCCGGATTGGAGCGCGGCGTACGCCCGATGGGGCTTTGATCCATATTGATAACCTTGTCGAAAAAGGCCAAACCGTCGATTTGCCGATACGGCGCCGGTTCGGCAGTGCTGGCGTATAAGTGCCGGGCTACGACGCGGTGCAAGGTTTCATTGATCAGCGTGGATTTTCCGGAGCCGGAAACGCCGGTAACGCAAACGAACAATCCGACGGGTAAGTTTAAC
>SXJH01000169.1 GCA_005779435.1 Nitrosomonas sp.
CAAATGGGCGAAGTGGGTATCTATCCACGACATACACCAATGTTGACTCGAATAAAGTCAGGCATGGTGCGCATCAAAGCGCAATTGAAAGACGAAGAGCTTGTCTATGTATCGGGCGGTATGCTTGAAGTGCAGCCGGACGTGGTAACGATATTGGCAGATACGGCCGTTCGCAGTCATGATCTTGATGAAGCGAAAGCGATCGAGGCAAAGCGTGCGGCTGAAGAAGCGATGAAAAATAGAGAGTCCGAGCTTGATTATGCAAGAGCGCAGGCTGAATTGATCGAGGCTATGGCGCAATTGGCTGCCATTGAGAAATTAAGAAAGCGCAGCAAGCATTAAATATGTTCAGTAAAAACAAAAAAGGCGACTTAGGTCGCCTTTTTTGTTACTGTGAAGGCTCAATGAGAGGCTGCATAATTTTTTATGCGGCCAAGTTCAATGCGGAATGATAAGATAACTCAAATATCAGCATAGGTACGGACGTTAAGATGGCAGGTCATAGTAAGTGGGCGAATATCAAGCATAAAAAAGCCGCGCAGGATGCAAAACGCGGCAAAGTTTTTACTCGATTGATCAAGGAGATTACCGTTTCGGCGCGGCTGGGCGGCGGGGATCCGGATAGTAATCCACGCCTGCGATTGGCAATGGATAAGGCTTATGATCAAAATATGCCGAAAGATAACGTTGAGCGCGCGATCAAGCGGGGTTGCGGCACGTTAGAAGGCGCCGATTACGAGGAAATAAGATACGAGGGGTATGGAATTTCCGGAGCGGCTGTAATGGTCGATTGCATGACGGATAATCGTGTTCGCACCGTTTCGGATGTGCGTCATGCGTTTACCAAATATGGCGGAAATCTGGGTACGGATGGATCGGTAAGTTTTTTGTTCAGACATTGCGGGCAATTAATCTTTGCCCCGGGCACTGATGAAGAGAAAGTCATGGAAGCCGCGATCGATGCCGGTGCCGAGGATGTTGTCACGCACGATGACGGCAGCATTGAAGTTATAACAGCGCCGTATGAATTCATAAACGTGAAAAATGGATTGGAGAGGGCTGGATTTAAAGCGGAATTGGCGGAAGTGACAATGAAACCAAGCAACGAAGTTGTCCTATCCGGGGATGATGCCGCGAAAATGCAAAAACTTTTGGATGCATTGGAAAATCTCGATGACGTGCAAAATGTCTATACGACAGCTGTGCTCGATGAATAAATCCAATGTGAGCGATAGGTGAGAAAATACGAATTCTTGGGATAGATCCAGGGTTGCGCACGACCGGGTTCGGTGTCATCGAAAAGCGGGGGGATCAATTGAGTTATGTCGGCAGCGGTTGTGTTAAAACGCAAGCCGGTGAATTACCCGCTCGGCTTAAATTGATTTTCGAAAACTTATGCGAAGTGATCGCGGAATATCAGCCGGAGCATGTCTCGATAGAACAGGTTTTTGTGAACGTTAACCCAAAATCCACGTTACTATTGGGGCAAGCAAGAGGAGCTGCCTTATGTGCGGCTGTGTCGAGAAATCTTATTGTGGCGGAATACACCGCGCTACAAATCAAGCAAGCTGTTGTCGGA
Organism: Nitrosomonas sp.; assembly: GCA_005779435.1. Taxonomy (GTDB): domain Bacteria; phylum Pseudomonadota; class Gammaproteobacteria; order Burkholderiales; family Nitrosomonadaceae; genus Nitrosomonas. The sequence goes on from SXJH01000169.1 coordinate 1,580, forward strand.
AAAGGTCATGCGCAAAAAAAACAAGTCCAAGCGATGGTAAAGCGATTATTGAATTTGTCGGGAGATCCAAGCTTAGATGCTGCGGATGCGTTAGCCTGTGCTATCTGCCATGCGCATGGAGGTTTTGGTCTAGGAAAGATTTCGTCGGTTGGTTTTCGGGTAAAACGAGGTCGTTGGGTATGATTGGGCGCATTGCCGGTGTTCTGCTGGAAAAGAAACCACCGCAAGTTTTATTGGATGTGCAAGGGATTGGGTACGAGATTGATGTGCCGATGAGCACGTTTTACGAATTGCCGGCGACGGGTGCGCAGGTTTCGCTATATACACATTTGGTGATTCGAGAGGATATGCATCTGTTGTTTGGTTTTGCGACAGAGCCGGAGCGGCAAACATTTAGGCAATTGGTAAAAATATCGGGAGTAGGTGTTCGGACGGCATTGGCGCTTTTATCCGGCATGAGCGTGTTTGAATTTCAGCAGGCAGTGCAAGCACAGGATAGTGCAAGGCTCATTAACATTCCAGGAATTGGAAGGAAAACGGCGGAGCGGTTATTGCTTGAGTTGCGCGATAAATTGGAGCCATATATGCCGGGGCAGGATCAGCGCGTATTGCGATCGTCTCTGACTGACGATGTGCGAAATGCTTTGCTGTCGCTTGGGTACAATGACCGTGAAGCGGATTGGGCGATAAAGCAAATAGTCAATCAAGCCTCCGTTTCCGATGGCATTCGCCAAGCGCTACAGCATTTGTCGAAGGAAAAATAAAACTTTTATGCGCGAGAAGACATGATCGAAACTGATAGGTTGGTAACCGCAGCTGCATCGTCTACGCAAGAGGAAGTTTTAGAAAGAGCGTTGCGTCCCAAGCAATTGGACGAATACGTTGGTCAAGAAAAGATCAGAGAGCAGTTGCAAATATTCATCGAAGCGGCAAGAAATCGACGCGAGGCGCTTGATCATGTTTTGCTGTTTGGTCCGCCGGGTCTGGGGAAAACGACGCTCGCTCATATCATTGCTCGGGAAATGGGGGTGAATTTGCGACAAACATCGGGACCGGTATTGGAGCGTCCGGGCGATTTGGCAGCCATATTGACAAATCTTGAGCCTAATGATGTTTTGTTTATTGATGAAATTCACCGCCTATCGCCTGTGGTAGAGGAAATTTTGTATCCGGCGCTGGAAGATTATCAATTGGATATTATGATCGGTGAGGGGCCTGCGGCAAGATCCGTGAAATTGGATTTACCGGCTTTCACGCTGATTGGAGCGACAACGCGCGCCGGCATGCTTACCAATCCATTGAGAGACCGGTTTGGAATTACTTCTCGTCTTGAATTTTATACTGCGGCGGATCTTTGTAAAATTGTGACTCGTTCCGCGCGATTATTGAATGTCAGCATGTCGGAGGACGGTGCTTACGAGGTGGCTCGCAGGTCGCGAGGAACCCCGCGTATTGCGAATCGATTATTGCGGCGTGTGCGTGACTATGCAGAAGTGAAAGCAAATGGGCATGTCACCAGTGTCATAGCGGATGATGCGTTGAAAATGCTGGATGTCGATCCAATCGGCTTGGATGTTTTAGACCGTAAATTGTTGTTGGCGGTAATCGAGAAATTTGACGGCGGCCCCGTCGGTGTGGACAATCTGGCAGCGGCGATTAGCGAGGAGCGCGACACCATCGAAGATATTCTCGAACCATATTTGATTCAGCAAGGTTTTTTAAAAAGAACCCCGAGAGGCAGAATGGCAACTACAGTTACTTACCAGCACTTCGGGCTATCCATACCGGAAAATAAAGTAACCGGGAATCTTTGGGAAGAAAAAGATTTATAGACTGATATTCATAGACATATATCATGCAAGTACAGACCCTGCGTATCATCATCGCATTTTTGTTAACAACAGTTGTAATGCTGTATTTTTATACAAATCGAGAGAAAGATTATTACAGTAAAAGTGCAGAGCCTGCTGTAGCGCAAATATTGACTGAAATTTCCGTTTGGCAAAAGCATGTCTTTTTACTTCATTTGGCTCCGGAAGCTAAGCAAACGCTTGCTGATGAATCGTTAGAGAGCTTGTTAAAACTTTACAGCGGCTTTGGTAGATTTAAATCGATTAAAGAAATTAATTTCTCGCGCACGGTAAGCGCTTTTTCATTGGCCGGAGAAAAGAGAATTAACTATTCTGGCATCGCGCATTTCGATGTGGGCGAAGTAAGTTTTAATATAACTTTGATTGAGAGAGGCGGTTATTTCCTGATTTATAATTTGACGATGGCAAAATCAACATGAGGCTACCTCAGTTAGTAAGCATTCTGCAAAATTCATGATAATATCCATGAAACTAAGTCAAGATTAAAGTAGTCTTATTGGTCGCTTGAGTAGTTTGTATAAATTTAAAAAACGGAGGCTATTTCTTATGAACGAAAATTTATCAACCATTGCACGAGGTTCTTCATCCGCACTGGCAACAAATAAGGTATTGCGAAATACCTATATGTTGCTGTCGCTGACATTGCTGTTTAGCGGGTTGACAGCGGCGCTCTCGATGCTTCTGAAGATGCCGCCGATGACGTATTTGATATCGGTGATAGGCGGGATGGTCATTGCAATGTTTGTGCTGCCGCGCTTTGCCAATTCAACGGCTGGCATTGGAATTGTATTTCTGATAACGGGGTTGCTCGGATTTGGCCTTGGGCCGATGCTAACGATGTATGCGTCGTTGCCGAACGGTGGAAATGTCATCATGTTAGCGTTTGGCGGAACGGGCGTCATTTTTATGGGCTTATCGGCTTATGCGCTGGCTACCAAGAAGGATTTCAGTTTCTTGGGCGGTTTCTTGATGGTGGGATTTCTGCTGGTGCTCGTGGCTGCGGTGGCCAATATATTTATGCAAATTCCCGCAATGTCGCTGATGATATCCGCTGTTGTTATCATGATTATGAGCGGTTTCATTTTATACGATACCAGTCGCATCATTCATGGCGGTGAAACCAATTATGTGTTGGCAACGATAGGGCTGTATATGACTATTTTCAATATTTTCATTAGCCTGCTGCAAATATTGGGTATCATGGGTAACGATGATTAGCGCATGAGCGCAGTTGTTTCTGATAAAACAAAACCCCGGTTATCCGGGGTTTTGTTTTGGAGGGTGTAAATTTTGGGGAGTGTTAAATGGAGTGGATGGAAATAATTTCGGCTTTGGCGCTGGGGATGTTTATCGTGGTTATGCTTCCGGCAGCCAGAAATATGGTGCAAAACAGTCCTAAAGGCTCATCGTCGGATTGGGTGAGTTTTGTTGTTCCCATTGTAATGATTATGCTCTTCGTCATATTGCTTATCGAGTTGGTTTGATGTGATAAATGATTGCTTATTGCAGATAATCACACAAGAAATAATTTAATTTCGCTATGGAATAATCAGTTGGGTAAATGGCGCGACGGCTTTGCTTTAATTTTCGCACTGAACGATCTCAACCTTCAATACCTATATTATAAATAGGGGAATATCTCTATAAAAATCATGATTTTTCCTTGTTTGAGCAGCAGTGGCATGCTAGAATTTCAATTCGATTAATTAGCATGTAGAAGTTATCTATAACTAAGAAAATCTAAGTTGCGGATAAAGAGGAAATTCGGCCAAGGAATAGCAATTAGCGTCAATCATGGTGTGGTTTTAACAAAACAAGATTCTGGCGTGGACTTCCGTGGACTGGCTGAGCAAAAAAACAACGTTCAGGTTTGTAACGTTCTAAGTCGCGCCTGAAATCTGTAAAATTAGTAATCATGTGGGGGGAGATATGAGAAGTAAATCAGCAGTAACCCTGGCGGGGGTATCCGCTCTCGCTTTGTACTCAAGCATGGCGGTCGGGTCTAAATATAATTTTCCTGAACCGCAGAGTGTCATAGCAAAAGATATCTACGATCAGCACATTATGCTTATGTGGATATGTTTGGTGATTTTTATCGGTGTGTTTGGTGTCATGTTTTATTCATTGCTTAAACACCGCAAATCGCTTGGTTATAAAGCGGCAAATTTTCATCACAGCACAACGGTCGAGATTATATGGACAGTAATTCCATGTCTCATTCTTGTGGCAATGGCATGGCCGGCAACAAAAACGGTCATTGCGATGAAAGATACATCAAGTCCTGATATGACCATCAAAGCAACAGGTTATCAGTGGATGTGGGGTTATGATTATCTGCAGGGCGAGGGTGAGGGAATCAGCTTCTTCAGTAAATTGTCTACACCGCGTGCTCAAATAGAAAACAAAGCGCCTAAAGGCGAAAACTATCTGCTGGAAGTTGATAATCATGTGGTAGTGCCAGTAGGTAAGAAAGTGCGTGTTATTTTAACGGCAAACGATGTGCTCCATGCTTGGTGGGTACCGGCATTGGGTATTAAGCAAGATGCAATTCCGGGTTTTATACGTGACACATGGTTTACCGCAGACAAACCGGGGATTTATCGTGGTCAATGTGCCGAATTATGCGGCAAGGATCATGGTTATATGCCGATTGTGGTAGAGGTGATGGAAGCGGGTGAATATAGTAAATGGGTTGCGGCTCAGAAAGCATCGGCTGTTAAAACATCAATGCATGTAGAAAATAAGTAAAAGGAGATAGACTATGGCAGCAGTACATGGCGACGCACACGGTCACGAACACGATGACCATCACCCCAGTGGAATAATGCGCTGGATTACAACGACTAATCACAAAGACATTGGGACGATGTATTTGTGGTTCAGTTTTGCGATGTTCCTGGTTGGTGGAACGTTAGCAATGGGAATTCGTGCCGAGCTGTATCAGCCCGGTATACAAATATTAGAGCCGGAATTGTTTAACCAATTCACGACATTGCATGGTCTTATAATGGTATTCGGTGCCATTATGCCGGCTTTTGTGGGTTTTGCTAACTGGCAAGTGCCGATGATGATCGGTGCGCCGGATATGGCGTTTGCACGGATGAACAACTGGAGTTTCTGGTTATTGCCGGTTGCGGCAACGCTTCTGGTGGGTTCGTTCTTTGTGCCTGGCGGTGCGGCAGCGGGCGGCTGGACGTTCTATCCGCCGCTGTCTACTCAAGGCGGCTTAGGTGTGGATCTGATGATTTTCTCAGTTCACATTCTGGGTGCATCGTCAATTATGGGTTCAATTAACATCATTACGACCATATTGAATATGCGCGCGCCCGGCATGACAATGATGAAAATGCCGCTGTTTGTATGGACGTGGCTGATTACAGCTTACTTGTTGGTATTGGTAATGCCTGTTTTGGCTGGCGTAGTAACGATGTTGCTGACAGATCGTCATTTCGGCACCAGCTTCTTTAATGCAGCGGGTGGCGGCGATCCGGTGATGTTCCAGCATATTTTCTGGTTCTTCGGTCATCCGGAGGTCTATATCATGATTCTGCCGTCATTCGGTATTGTGTCCGAAGTTATTCCGACATTCTCACGCAAACCGCTGTTCGGATATTCGTCAATGGTTTACGCAACCGCATCGATTGCAATTTTGTCGTGCGTTGTTTGGGCGCACCACATGTTTACAGCGGGAATGCCAACAGTGGGTCAATTGTTCTTCATGTACGCAACGATGTTGATTGCAGTACCGACCGGCGTTAAGGTATTCAACTGGACAGCGACAATGTGGCGCGGCTCTATGTCGTTCGAAACCCCGATGTTGTTCTCGATTGGATTCATTTTCCTGTTCGTGATCGGTGGATTTAGTGGCGTGATTTGCGCGATTGTACCTATCGATATTCAAGTGCAAGATACATATTATGTGATTGCGCACTTCCACTATGTATTGGTTTCTGGTTCATTGTTTGCGCTCTTTGCCGGTGCATACTACTGGATACCGAAGTGGACAGGACGTATGTACAATGAAACATTAGGCAAGTGGCATTTCTGGTTGTCGATGTTCTTCTTTAACATGACGTTCTTTGTGCAGCATTTCTTAGGTTTGGCAGGTATGCCGCGCAGAATTCCGGATTACAACTTGCAGTTTGCAGATTTCAATATGATTTCTAGCTTGGGTGCATTTGGATTTGGATTAACACAACTTCTGTTCCTCTACATTATGATCAATTGTATTCGTAGTGGAGATAAAGCACCGCAAAAACCATGGGATGGCGCAACAACACTGGAATGGACGCATTTGCCAACACCTGCTCCATATCACAGTTTTGAGAAGCCACCTATTGTTAAATAAATAGTGTGCGAGATAAGTATGTCACATGAAGCAGAATTAAAGCGTAAGAAGATTCGAACAGCGATGTTTCTGTTGATAACGGTTGTAGCGCTTTATGTTGTGGTTATTTTTAAACAATGGTAGAAAATAAATCATTCGCTAATGTGGTGATGTTGAGAAAGTTACTGTTCTTTACATTGGTCATGTTTGTATTTGGTTATGCCTTAGTGCCGTTCTACGAAAAGTTTTGTGAAGTAACCGGAATAAATAATTTGCTGCAACCGGACGTACAGGCTAAAGAAATCCGGGTGGATGAAAGTCGTTGGATAACGGTAGAGTTTGATGCAAATACCAGAGGGTTGCCATGGCAGTTTAAACCCTTGCAAACCAGCGCACGCATTCATCCGGGTGAGCCAGTTAATGTGATGTACGAAATAACAAATAATTCAGATCGCGAGATTAATGGACAAGCAATACCGAGCTATAGCCCGCGTTTTCTGGATAAGCATTTAAAGAAATTTGAGTGTTTTTGTTTTACGAAACAGGTGCTTAAACCAAACGAAACAAGGCAAATGCCAGTGCAATTTGTAATAGAACCTGGGCTTCCACAAGATATACAGACAGTGACAATATCGTATACTTTTTTTGAATTGCCCGATGGCACAGCAGCTGCCGTCAAGAGATAAAGGAATTGAGAGTGAGTAATTCACCTGCGGATAAAAACCATGTGTCCGTTTGGCAAATTGCTAAAGCGGTGCTGTCGGCCTTTATGGGGATTCGAAAAAAAAGCGATTTGGAGCATGATGCAGCTACATTAAAACCGGCGCATGTCATCATCGGTGGAATAATTGGCGGTTTGCTATTTGTAATTGGCGTATTCTCGGTAGTCAAGTTGGTTATCAATTAGAAATTTTAAATCATAAGTAGGAGGAGATAGGAATGAGTCAAGAATCAGGACATTATTATGTCCCAGCTCCATCGGCATATCCAATTATTGGGTCGACGGCGATTTTATTTATGGGATCTGGGGCCGCCTTAACCATGAACAAAATGGAGACGGGTTACTGGCTATTAGCAATCGGTTTTGCCATTCTCATTTACATGTTGTTTGGATGGTTTGGTACGGTTGCGAGAGAAAGCGAAGGCGGTAAATATGGCGAGCAGGTAGATAAATCATTCCGCTGGGGTATGAGTTGGTTCATCCTTACGGAAGTTATGTTTTTCTGCGCATTCTTTGGCGCGCTGTGGTACATGCGCAACTTGTCAATACCGTGGCTAGTTGAAGAAAGTACGGTATTGGGCAATGAATTCTGGTCATCATACGATGGCACATGGCCAACTGCCGGTCCAGGAACGCATGATCCGTTTACCCCAATGGGCGCTTGGGGATTGCCAGCATTCAATACCTTGTTGCTGCTAACCTCCGGTGTCACATGTACACTGGCGCACTGGGCATTGAAAGCAAATAATCGCAGCGGATTGAAAAATTGGCTGTTAGCGACCATTCTGCTCGGTGCGACGTTTATCGGATGCCAGGCATACGAGTATATGCATGCATACGAAGATTTGAATCTGATGCTAACGACCGGTGCTTACGGTTCTACATTCTTTATGCTGACCGGTTTCCATGGTTTTCACGTGACAGTCGGTACCATCATGTTGATCGTGATTTGGTTCAGAAGCGTGGCTGGTCACTTTACACCGGAAAAACATTTCGGTTTTGAAGGCGTGGCATGGTATTGGCACTTTGTTGACGTAGTATGGCTAGGTCTGTTTGTATTCGTGTACTTGATGTAAATTTTGACAAATAATCAATTCCAGTTCGCATCACGCAACTAAAGTACACAATCGACGCTGATGGGTACATGTGATGCAGAACTGGAATTTTCTTTTTAGACGTAAAAGAAAATGATTGTTTGGGGGTATCGTTTTGAACCGAGGCTATGGGCTTTATTGATAACAGCGATTTTTGCCGCAGTATTTGTTAGTTTAGGTAATTGGCAATTATCCAGAGCCGAGGAAAAAACAAAACAGCATGAATTACTGGAACAGTACGCAAAACAACCGGCAATAGTATTGCCAAGCGCCCCAGTCAAATTACCGGATTACCAGTATCGCGAGATCGAATCGAGCGGCGAGTATAGAAACGAACATACCATTTATCTGGATAACAAGACGTACCAAGGGCGTGCCGGCTACCATATAATTACGCCGTTCAGGATAAAAAATAGTAATTTGCATGTGGCAGTAAATCGCGGATGGATCGCGACTGGCAATGATAGGCGGGTATTGCCGACGATCGAAAGTGAAGAAGGTGAAAAGATATTAATCGGAACGGTTATTTCACCGGAAATCCGCGCATTGGAAATTTCAAAGCAAATAACTCAGGGCCCGGTTTGGGATAATTTTAATCTGCAGCGTTATCAAGAAACCACAGGTCTGGAATTTCAACCCCTGCTGATTTTGCAAAATAAAAAAGAAGATGATGGTCTGCGTAGAGATTGGAGCAAACCGGATTCAGGCGCGACCAAAAATATGGGTTACGCAATACAGTGGTTCTCGTTAGCTGCAACAACTCTAATTATTTTCTTAGTATTGAATGTTAAACGAAGATATTAAAAAATCGAATCGGCGAAAATTCATCTGGCTGTTGGTACTCATGTGCTCGCCGGTGATTATTTCGTACGGACTGTATTTTTCGGATTTCAAGCCGAAAAGCACTCATTACGGCGATTTAATACCGCTTGTCAAAATGACGGGAAAGGGAACGAATCTGATCGATAATACGATTCTTCGCATGAAGGATTTGCATGGCAAATGGGTTCTTCTGAATATCGATTCCGGCAATTGCGACGAAGCTTGTCAAAAGAAATTGTATTTCATGCGCCAAGTTCGGCTAGTGCAAGGAAAAGAAATGCACAGAATTGAACGGTTATGGCTGATTACCGATGACGTCAAACCAGACGAGAAATTGGTGCAGGAATTCGACGGTACTTTTTTTATCGGCGCACAGAATAATGAAATATTGGATTTAGTAGAAAACAAAGACTCGCAGACAAAGCATATTTATCTCATTGATCCTATCGGAAATTTGATGATGCGCTTTCCCGAAGATGTAAATGGAACGAAAATGGGACACGATTTGAAGCGATTGCTGCATGTCTCGCAAATTGAGCACTGAGCAGTAGAAATTGAAATTTGAATGAAATTATATAGAAGCGGAATAGGAGTTAAATAAAATGTCGACTAGCCTGACTTGGCACGAAGCGGCCTCAAGAATCAATCAGTTTTACCGGCTGACCAAACCCCGGGTTGTTTCGCTGATTGTATTTACAGCGGTAATCGGTATGTTCATGGCGGTTCCCGGCGTTGTGCCGTTCGATACGTTATTTTTTGGAACCGTTGGTATTGCATTGGTGGCGGGCGCTGCCGCTGCTTTAAACTGTTTGGTGGAGCAGAAATTGGATGCGGTCATGGCACGGACGAAAGGGCGTCCATTGCCGCTAGGAAAAGTAAGTGTTCCGGAAACGTTGTTCTTCTTGCTGATTGTCGGTGGATTAGGGCTTTTTATATTGCATTATTGGATTAACGAATTGACCATGTGGTTAACGTTAGGCACTTTTGTAGGGTATGCCATTATTTACACGGTCATTCTAAAGCCATTGACACCGCAAAACATCGTTATCGGCGGCGCATCGGGCGCGATGCCGCCTGTGCTTGGTTGGACAGCCGTTACCGGAGAAATCGCAAGCGATGCGTTGCTATTGTTTCTCATCATTTTCGCGTGGACACCGCCGCATTTCTGGGCATTGGCGCTATATCGCAAGAACGAATATGCATCGATCGGTATGCCGATGCTGCCGGTTACGCATGGCGATCAATACACGCGCTTACATGTATTGCTCTATACCGTCATTCTATGCGTCGTTACGACATTGCCTTACATTACGCAAATGAGCGGACTGATTTATTTGGCAAGTTCGATAATCTTAAATGGCATTTTTATGTACTATGCGATAGAAATTTATCGCAACTATAGCGACAAACTGGCAAAAGAAGCATTCCGGTTTTCGATACTGTATTTGGCGCTGCTTTTTGTGGCGTTATTGGTCGATCACTACTTCTTTTTCTAAGGAAACTCGAATGCCACGCTTGCTGCGCTGCAGCGAGCGTGGCATTGTGCTATCCGGGGTATGGAAATAATTTTCCGGGATTGAGGATGTCGTTAGGATCAAACAGCCGTTTGATATTTCGCATCAGATCCAGCGTGGCACGGTCAATTTCCTTAGTTACAAACGCGCGTTTTTCGCTTCCCACCCCATGTTCTCCCGACAGGGTGCCGCGCAACTGAATCACCAAATCGAAAATTTCATCCAAACACTGCATCGCGCGCGCAATTTCATCGGAATTGTCGGGGTCAACCAGTAAATTGACATGAATATTGCCGTTGCCCGCGTGTCCAAAATTGACATTGCTGATCCGGTAATGTGCGCACAACTGCGTAACGCCGTTTAAGAAACGCGGTAGCGCACTAACGGGTACGACAACATCTTCATTGATTTTTTTAGGCGCGATTTCACGCAGCAACGGCGATAACGCCTTGCGCGCTTTCCACAAAGTAGCGGTATCGCCGACTTCTTGCGCGGCGATAAGTCCTTCGGACTGACATGCGGCGATGATTGCGGCAACGGAAGCGGCGATATCGTTCGCCGAGCCATCCACTTCGATCATCAACATCGCCTGAGTATCGGGCGGCAGCAGGGTGGGATACTTTCCGCGAATAAGATTCAGCGATCCGGCATCCAGAAATTCCAAAGCGCTTGGCAGCCGGGAAAGCGCCATGATCTTAACGATCGCTTCGGTGCAGCTTGCCAGATCGCGGAAGTGTGCCGTAATACCGGTCATCGTTTCGGGCAATGCCGAAAGCTTAAGCGTGGCCTCGGTTATGACAGCAAGCGTACCTTCCGATCCGATCAATAGCCGAGTCAGGTCGTAGCCGACCACGCCTTTGGTGGTATAACACCCCGTGGTGATCAGATCGCCTGCGCCCGTGACGGCTTTAAGCCCCAGTACATGTTCGCGTGTCGTGCCGTATTTCACGGCATGCGGGCCGCCGGCGCTGGTTGCGATATTGCCGCCGATGCTGGAAAACTGCGCGCTGGATGGATCGGGCGGCCAAAAAAAACCATGCGGCTTTGCGGCATCTTGAACGGATTGATTCAATACGCCAGGTTCGGCGACGATAACGCGATTGGCCGCATCGACAGAAATAATGCTTGTCATGCGTTCCATCGATAGAGCGATTCCGCCGATTTCAGGCAAGCTTCCGCCTGCGGTGCCTGTGCCTCGGCCGCGCGGAATCAGCGGAATCTTATAGCGGTTGCACTGCAAGATGGCGTGCTGCACCTCTTGAGCATTCGTTGGAAACAGTACGGCATCGGGCGGGAAAATCTTGCGGCTGTTATCGTAAGCATACGCATAACAATCCGCAGGATCGGTATAAAAACGCTCGGGCGGAAACGCCGCTTGCAAATCGGCGCGAAGCGCGGAAGGCAACATGCGAAATTATCTGCGGCAGTGCGCTAATTCAGGTATTCGAACACTTTGACGACTTTGCGGACGCCCGCAGTCGAGCTGGAAATTTTGGCGGCATTCTCGGCTTCTTGATGGGTCACCATGCCGAGCAAGTAAACGATGCCGTTCTCAGTCACAATTTTGACGTGATTGATTTGGAATTTTCGTTCGGCGAGAAAGCGCGCTTTGACTTTGGACGTAATCAATACATCGTTGCTGCGAGACGCCAAGGAAGAATTCCCCGCTACTGCGAGCTCGTTGTGAATCCTGCGCACATTGTCGACGCCCATGATCAGTTTTTCGATATCCGCCTTGGCGGCCGCAGTCGGTGCTTCCCCTGTCAACAGCACGATGCGGTTAAAGCTGGTGATGTTGATGTGCACGCTATCGCCGTATTGCTGATGAATGCGGCGCGCGCTTTTTAATTCGATACCTTCGTCCTCGATAAACATGCCGCTGGTTCTGCGGTCTTCGGAGATATAAGTGCCGGTTCCGGCAGCCGTGCCAATCGCGAACATCGGCAAACAGCCGGTCAGAAAAGGGGTTATCAAAAGCATTGCCAGCAGGTAGCGAATGGGTTTCTTCATGTATCTAACTCCACAGAATTCAAAATTTCACCGCCGATAATACAGTAAAATAACCGGATAACGAATAATCAATTACGCCGCAATAACCCCCGATTGACAATAATAAGTGCGAAAGATGAAGAGTGAAATCGAGCACGCTTCCATCACCGGAGCATCCGTGGCCGTCCTCGGCGTAACCATTGGGGAGGAACGTTATCTGGTACCGATGGAAGAAGTCGGCGAAGTCATTGCGATACCGAAATTGGCGCAAGTGCCGCTGACGCAGCCGTGGTTTGCCGGATTGGCGAATGTGCGCGGCAATCTCTACGGCATTACCGATCTCGGCATTTATTTGGGCAATAAACCGGTTCCCTACAATATGAAATCGCGGATTCTGCTGGTTTCAACGGACGACAAAATACAGGGCGGCTTCATAGTCAATAATATGCTGGGAATTAGAAGCCTGTCCGAATTCATTGCCGTGGCGCCGCCGAAGAAAGAACTCATGCGCGGCATTATTGCCTGCTATGAAGACGCCGAAGGGCGGGCATGGCGGAAATTGAGCCTGCTTGAATTGGCACGGGATGAAAAATTCATGCAAGTCGCCAGCGATTGACAGGCTTGTCAAATGGAATGTTTTTGATAACTCACTGAGGAATTATGCAGAATTCTCCAATTGTTGCAAAAGATAAAGCCAAAATTCTAGCGGAAGCGCTGCCGTATATCAGGCGCTTTCATGGCAAGACCATCGTCATTAAATACGGCGGCACTGCCATGATCG
>SXJH01000170.1 GCA_005779435.1 Nitrosomonas sp.
CAGCCCGTTTACACTGGCGTGTTATATGGTTGAGAGACGCGGCGGTACCGAATTTCGTGAAATCAAAACCATGATGTATCAGCGCCCCGAGCTGCTACATCATATTCTGGACGTGAATGCGCAAGCGGTGACTGCCTACCAGAACGCGCAAATCGAATCAGGCGCGCAGGCGGTGATGAATTTCGATAACTGGGGCTGAGCGTTGTCGCACTCGGCTTACCGGGAATTCTCGCTGCGTTATATGCAGCGGATCGTAGCGGGCTTGAAGCGCAACCACGGCGATCAGCGCATTCCCAATATTATTTTCACCAAAGGCGGCGGTTTATGGCTGGAAGCGATTGCCGATACCGGCTGCGACGCCGTCGGATTGGACTGGACGATCGATATCGGCGAAGCGCGCCGCCGCGTGGGCGATAAAGTCGCCTTGCAAGGAAATCTCGATCCTTCGGTATTGTTCGCATCGCCGGAAGTAATCAAGCTGGAAGTGGAGAAAATCCTTGCCAGCTACGGTCACGGCAGCGGTCATGTGTTCAATTTAGGACACGGCATTTCCCAGTTCACACCGCCGGAAAATGCCGCTGCGCTGGTGGATGCGGTACATACGCTAAGCCGTAAATTTCATGCAGTGGGTGCCTGAAAAATTTTGAATATCCGTCGTAGATTGTTGTATGCATATTCTGATCATTGAAGATGACTTGGCGATAGCCGCCAATCTTTACGATTTTCTGGAATCGCGCGGGCATACGGTTGATGCGGCTGCCAATGGCGTTGCCGGGCTTCATCTGGCGGTAACGCAGCGGTTTGACGCGATCTTGCTCGACCTGGGATTGCCCGGCATGAACGGAATGACGGTGTGCCGGAAGCTGCGCCAGGAATCGCATGTCGATACGCCGATTTTGATGCTTACCGCACGCGACACACTGGAGGACAAACTGGCCGGTTTCGAGCACGGCGCCGACGATTATCTGATCAAACCGTTCGCGTTGAAGGAAGTGGAAGCGCGCCTGCTGGCAATGCACAAAAGGTATGTCGGCAAGGTCGCCAATCGCACGCTTGAGTTTGACAAGCTCACGTTCGACCCCAAGACACTTTCCATTCGCTTCGAAAACAAAAACGTCAAACTGCCGCCTAAATGCATCCGGTTGCTTGCCTTGATGATGAGCGAACCGGGCCGGGTATTCAGCCGCGAGGAACTGGAGATGGAGGCATGGGAGGATGTTCAGGAGACCAGCGATACCTTGCGCAGTCACATGCATATCCTGCGGCGCGCCCTCATGCAAGCGGGCGGCTACGATCCGATAGAAACAGTCCATGGCCTCGGCTATTGCTTGACGTCGCGTGCGCAAATACCCGATTGATCGCAGTCTACGCTATCGCGTTGCAGCGGCGCTGACCACATTTAGTGTTTTTATCGTCGGAACGCTGTGCGTCATTCTTTATTTCGTTTCGGACAATATTGAGGAAGCGCATATCGAACAAGTGATCGAGATGGAAATGGATCATCTCGTGCAGCGCTACCAAAAACATTCCGATTTTATTTTCCAAGTAGGCTCTCACCTCAAAAGCTATGTCATCCACGAGGTGGATGACGAATTGCAAATCCCCTCTTATTTACGAGGATTTAATACCGGATACCATCGGGTTCTCTATGGCATCGAAGATTTTCATGTTTTGGTGCAAGTTATCGACGATGTGAAATTTCTGGTTGCGTACCGCATTGAGTTGCATAAGCAAAGACTCGCTAAATTGCGAGTCATTATCCTATTTTCCTGGTTTGCGGTTGTGGCGATTGCATTTGTCGTCGGCTATTTGCTGGCGGGAATATTGGTGAAACAAGTCTCCGATTTGGCGGAAAAGGTCAGTATGCTGGCCACTGGAAACACTCAGGTCGGATTGCTGACGCAACCGGATATGGATGAGGAAGTGGCGCAGCTTGCCAGGGCATTGGACGATTACCAGTACCGGATCAAACGCATGCTGCAGCGCGAGCAAGAATTTACCGCCAACATCAGCCACGAACTGAGGACGCCGATTACGACGATTTTGACCAGTTGCGAACTGCTGGCTGCGGCACCCGATATTCCGGCGCGGTCGCGTCATCGAATTAAAATGATTGAAAGCGCCGCCACGCGCATGGGTGAGCAATTGCAAGCCTTATTGTTTCTTGCGCGCGAGCAAGCGCTGGGTATTATAGAAACGGTGGCGGTGGCGGAGTGCGTCTACGATGCCGCCGATCCGTTGATGGCCGAAATATTCAGAAAAAAACTCAATTTCGAAGTGCCGATCGCATCCGATGTCGTACTGACCGTCAACCGGCAGGCATTGCATACGGCACTGATGAATTTGATCCGGAATGCGGTGCAATATACGCATCAAGGTTTTATCCGTATCGAATTCAAAGCAAACCGGCTATCGATTACCGATACCGGCATTGGCATTGAACCTGCTTACCTGCCCTTGCTGTACGAGCGTTTTTTTCGCGGCTCTACGCAAGGAGAAGGTTTGGGCATCGGATTGGCGATTGTGAAACGCATTTGCAATCACTACGGCTGGTTAATCGAAGTCGATAGCATTCCTGGACAAGGCACCACTTTTCATATTATTTTTCCTTAAGAATTTGAGCCATAGGAATTAATCCTATTCACGAATTCTTCACATTTCCTATGGTAACGTTCCACTGTGAAAGGCAATTCACTCACGGGTTTCCAGATCTAACAGGCCGTTGAAAAACGTTTTCGAGGCAGCCGATGCAAGGCAAAAACAGGCGAAAAAGCGCAGTTTATGCGTAATAAATGAGCATTTTGAGCCTGTTTTTAACACCGCAGCGGCAACGCAGATAGTTTTTCAACGGCCTGCTAAGAAGTGCGCTTCTTGTCGATGCATACTGCCCAGGTTATTACATTTTGTAGAATCTCGGTTTTAAGGAAATGAATTTCCCAAGAAACTGTATGGTTTCAGGGATTTATTTTTGTTGCGTTTCGAATTCGCTGCGCCTTTGAAGATATTGTTGAAAAGATTTTTTATAAACTAACTATATAATTAAATGGGGAGTATTGAATGGCTACTATACAACCGGTAGTTTTCTTTTTTGTTGCGGGGGTCTTGGCAGGGGTCATTAAATCTGACTTGAAAATACCCGAAGCTCTTTACAAGAGCATGAGCTTGTTTCTGTTGATCGCTATCGGTTTCAAAGGCGGCGTATCAATGGCGAAATATGAAATCATGGAAGTTTTGCCTATCGCTGGTTCTATGGTTGTTTTGTCGGCACTGATTCCATTAACCGCTTATCCGATTTTAAGATTCCTGGGTAAATTTACCCAAGCGGATGCAGGGGCTATTTCCGCGCACTACGGTTCGGTGAGCGCGGTGACTTTTGCGGTGGGCGTGGCTTTCTTGTCTTCAATAGACCAGCCATCCGAAGGCTATATGGTATTGATCATGGCGCTGATGGAAATCCCTGCGCTGGTGACCGGTACCATTCTGGCGCGTGCCGGTGCCGGCGGTGAGAAAACCGAATGGGGCAAGTTGATGCACGAAATTCTGACCGGTACCAGCCTTTACCTCCTGATCGTCGGCGTACTGATCGGTTACTACGCCGGTGTCGTAAAATTAGTATCGCCGCTGGACAAAATGTTCATGGATTTGTTTATGGGCGTACTGGCTTTCTTCCTGTTGGAAATGGGTTTGTTGGCAGCAGCGCGACTGAAAGCGGTTGCGGCAAAAGGTATTTTTATAATTACTTTCGGCATACTCTTCCCATTAGCAGCCGGTTTTTTTGGTAATTACCTGGGTTGGATTTTCGGTTTGTCGGAAGGCGGCACCATGTTGTTGGGCGTACTGTATGCTAGTTGCTCATACATTGCCGCCCCTGCAGCGATGCGTCTTGCAGTTCCAGATGCGGATCCGGCACTTTCATTAGGAGCCTCTCTAGGCGTTACTTTCCCCTTTAACATCTTTGTTGGTGTACCGATTTACTGGGAAATGTCAAAATGGTTCCATGGTATCGCGGTTTAAACATTACTGAATTACTTCTAATGGGAAAAATCTATGAATAACACAATAGCAATGAAACGATTTGAGATTGTAATCGGCGTCGAACAACTCGAACAATTAACGGAACTGTTGGACCGATGCTCGGTGCGCGGTTATACGGTACTTAAAAATGCCGGCGGACTCGGATCGCGCGGTGTGCGGGATCCCGGCGATGTTTTGTGGGAGCAAGAAAACGTAATGGTCGTTCTTGCCTGTAAAGACGATCAAGCGCAAAAGATTACCAACGAACTGAGACCGGCATTAAAAGGCTTAGGCGGCATGTGTCTGATTTCCGATTGCCTGTGGCTTGAAGGACCGGCTGTTTCCTATTAATCCCGGTTCAACCATAGCTGTAGATCATCTCCGTTGTAAAAAAACTGAAATACGCGCTGTTGCGCGTATTTCAGTTTTCTCGTCAATGCTACAATGATCGGGCCGATCGATCGCACAAAACCATCAGTCCAGCCCGTATTTGATGCAGAAAAACATTCCCTCGCTATTGCAATTTATTCGTCTGATCCGCCTGTTATTTCATGTCGTTTCGGGTTTGCTGCAATCGATAATTTATCCTTATTTTCCGTTACCTATCCAGCGCAGCATGATGCAGCGATGGTCCGCCGGTTTGTTATCCATCCTTGCGGTGAGATTGCGGTGTTACGGCAAGCCGCCGGCATTGGAAATACCGCGCGCCTTACTGGCGGCCAATCATGTGTCATGGCTGGATGTGTGCGTGCTTCTGGCCGCTTGTCCGGCGCGATTCGTCGCCAAAGCAGAAATTAGCCGATGGCCGGTTTTGGGCATGCTGTGCAGGAATGTCGGCACATTGTTCATCGAGCGCGCAAGGCGCAGCGATACGCTTAAAATCAATCAACAAATCGAGGCTGTTTTGGAGCAAGGGGAGCGTGTTGCCGTGTTTCCGGAAGGCACGACCACAGACGGCAGGCAACTCTATCATTTTCATGCTTCGTTGCTGCAATCGGCCGTAACGGCGGATGCCCTGCTTTACCCGGTCGCAATCGGATATCGTAATTGCGCGGGCGGGATTTGTTTGGAGGCTGCGTATATCGAACCTTCGCTGGTTCTGTCGCTGAAAAAAATTCTCAAGCAACCCTATATCGATGCGGAGCTGACATTCAATCAGCCCATTTCATGCGGCATGAAGAACCGGCGGGAATTGGCGCGCCTGACCGAGCAAGCGATTGCCGCATCGCTTGCTCTCCCTATTGTGCACAAGGAAGCTGAAAAATTGCACGATCTTCCAAACGAATAGCGCTTAATCGCCCGCCCCAAACGCAACCGCTGTCCAGCGCAATCAAGCGATCGGTGACATGCAGCCCAAGCGCAGACCAATGGCCGCAAACGACGGTATAGTCCCGGCTCGCCCGTTGCGGCACATTAAACCACGGCCAATAGCCGTGCGGAATCGATGACAAATTTCCTTTGAACGAAAAATTCATTTTCCCATCGGCGGTACATATGCGCATGCGCGTCATCGCATTGACAATGACGCGCAAACGGATATGCCCGGTGAACGTGTCTTGCCAGTGATCCGGCTCGTTGCCGTAGATTTGTACAAACGGCGCGGGGTAATCGTCCTGACGCAGCGCGTTTTCGACTTCGCCAGCCAGTTGCTCCGCCCGGTCTATCGTCCATGCGGGAAGCAAACCGGCATGCACCATGGCATAAGCGCCGTCCCGGTGAAATAATTTTTGTTGCCGCAGCCAATACAATAATTCATCGCGATCCGGTGCAGCGAGGATCGATTGCAGCGTGTCGCCCGGCTGCGATTTGGCAATGCCGGATGCCACCATCAACAGGTGCAAATCGTGATTGCCGAGTACGGTAACCATCGCATCGCCGGCTTGCTTGATATAGCGCAACAACGCCAACGAATCGGGGCCGCGATTGACAATATCGCCGACCAGCCACAGCTTATCGCACGCCGGATCGAATCGGATCAGATCCAGCAGACGCCGGAACGGCGTGAAACAGCCTTGTAAATCGCCGATTGCATAAATTGCCATGGAAAATCGTTAGCGCAAACCCAGTACATCCTGCATGTCGTAAAGCCCGTTGGATTTGTCCGTCAAGAAACGCACCGCGCGCAATGCGCCCAGCGCAAATGTCATGCGGCTGCTGGCTTTGTGCGAAATTTCCACGCGCTCGCCGATACCGGCAAACATAGCGGTGTGATCGCCGACAATATCGCCGCCGCGTATGGTTGCAAACCCGATGGTGTCCGGCTTTCTTTCGCCGGTAACGCCTTCGCGGCCATAAACGGCCACTTTGCTTAAATCTCTTTGCACAGCGTCTGCGATAACTTCTCCCATGCGCAAAGCGGTGCCGGAAGGCGCATCGACTTTATGGCGATGATGCGCTTCGACGATTTCGATGTCGTAACCTTCATTGAGCACTTTGGCGGCAATTTCCAGCAATTTGAACGTGACATTGACACCCACGCTCATATTGGGCGCGAAAACGATAGCGATATCGTTGGATGCCGCCTTGAGCAGCGCTTTTTCTTCCGCTGAAAAACCGGTAGTGCCGATGACCATTTTCACCCCTAATTCACGGCAAGCTGAAACATGCGCAAGCGTACCGTCGGGCCGGGTGAAGTCGATGAGATGACTGCAATCCTTGAGCGCATGCGCAAAATCGCTGACAACGGCTATTCCGCAACCGGCGCCGATCAACTCTCCGGCATCTTTGCCCAAAAAAGAACTCCCGGCTCTTTCCAGCGCGGCTGCCAGCCGCATGTCGGGGGCTTGCGCTACGGCTTCCAACAATGTACGTCCCATGCGCCCGGAACTTCCGGCAATGGCAATTTTTTGCATATTCATTTTACGATGGTTATGGTTTTATAGAGACTGAGCTTGGAACATTGCAATTTTCATCTTCATCGTCAAACGGTTTCATTTTTTTATCCGGCGTGATTTTCTTTTCTTGCAGTACCGCTTCCCTCGCTTCCGGCACTGCTGTTTTTTCATCCGGCTTTTCCACAAGCGGTGCCGACTTCGACGGTTTTTTGGAATCGGTCAAGTAATTCTCAATTTTTGTCAGGTTATCGTGATCAAAAAACAGCGTCATCCGTTTTTGCTCGACCAGATCCCCTTTCTCGCGCAACAAATAAACATAATCCCAACGATTGTCGCGAAACGCATCCACGATAAGCGGAGAGCCAAGCACAAACAGCACCTGCGACTTGGTCATGCCGGGCTTTAATTTTTCCAGCATTTCTTCGGTAACAACATTGCCTTGCTGCACGTCGATCCGGTAAAGAATACTGGGCATCATCGAACACCCGGCGAGGGTTAGAAAAGCCAACGACACGAGCAATCTTGCAACCATTTTGTTAGGGCGATATGTTTTCAAAGTGAGCACAGCACTATATGATACAGTAAATAATTTTCCGGGCAGAAATACCATGAGCAATTCCAACGATCTGAAAAGCATCGATCTCAAGCATATCGGTCTCAAAACGACGCTGCCAAGGCTCAAAATATTGAATTTGTTTGAGCAAAGCAGTGTCCGTCATCTTTCCGCCGAAGACGTCTATAAAGAATTGCTCAGCGAAGGCGAGGATATCGGTTTGGCGACCGTATATCGTGTTTTAACCCAATTTGAGCAAGCCGGTATTTTGGAGCGGCATCATTTTGAAAGCGGCAAAGCCGTATTCGAATTGAAAAGCGATGGCCATCACGATCACTTGGTTTGTTTGCAATGCGGCCGCGTAGAGGAATTCTACGATCCCGAAATAGAAAAGCGCCAAACCGCAATCGCCCGGGAACGCGGTTTTAAGCTGCAAGAACATTCACTGTCGCTGTATGCCGATTGCATAAAACCCGACTGCATTTACCGGAAATAACCGCATGCCCCCAATCGCCGCACGTTTCTTTTCCGGCCGATTCACCCCGATACGGTATCGGACTGTTTGGAAGATTGCTGCGATTTCCGTCATTTTGTTTGCGATAGGAACAGCGCATGCGGACGGTTCGTTCGGCGTATGCATCGACAAAATAAAACATCAAGCCAAAACGGAAGGCATATCCGATAACACAGTCAATCAAGTATTGAGCAAAGTCAAATACCTACCGCGCGTGATCGAGCTGGATCGCCGCCAACCGGAATTCACACAAACGTTTGCCAATTATTTTACGGCACGCATTAACGGCGAACGCATTCAGCGCGGACGCGAATTATTAACCAAGCACCGTTCGTTATTGGATAAGATCCGACACGAAACGGGCATTCCCGCACAATACCTGGTTTCCTTCTGGGGATTGGAGACGAACTACGGCGGTTATTTTGGCGAATGGCCGATCGCCGACACGTTGGCTACGTTGGCCTGCGATATGCGCCGCAACAGCTTTTTCACGCAAGAATTACTCAATGCGCTGCGGATTGTCGATTCAGGCGACATTTCTGCGGAGCGGATGATCGGCTCATGGGCCGGTGCCATGGGGCATATGCAATTCATGCCGTCGACGTTTCTTCGTTACGCCAAGGATATCGACGGCGACGGACGCCGCGATTTATGGGGCAGCATTCCGGATGCGATGGGCTCTGCGGCCAATTTCTTGCAGCAACTGGGGTGGATCCCCGGTTTGGATTGGGGACACGAAGTTCGATTACCGCCGTCTTTTGATTATTCATTGGCAGGAAGAGATCAACTGTTCAGTTATGCCGATTGGTCGGCGCTGGGAGTTACCGCAAGCACGGGAGCTCCTTTACCGCCGTCGGATCATAAAGTTGCCTTACTCGTCCCTTCAGGCCACATGGGGCCGGCATTTTTGGTTACGCACAACTTCTTTGTCATCATGCGCTGGAATCGCTCGGAATTTTATGCATTATCGGTTGGGCATTTAGCGGATCGGATTGCCGGCGCTCCGGCGCTGCAACGCTCGCCACCCGGCGAAACCGCCAGAATATCGCGCGACCAAGTCCGCCAGCTCCAAATGGACCTATCGGCACTCGGAATCGACGCAGGCGAAGCGGACGGCGTTCTGGGATCGGCGACGCGCAAAGCGATCAGCCGTTTCCAGCAAAGAACGCAACGTATTGCGGACGGGCACTTGGATGAATCGCTATTGATCGCCGTTCGTGAAGCGGTCAGCATTGCACCGCGTTGAAAATCGATGATTATGCCAGCAAATGCCTGACGGCTTCTTGCTCGGAAGCCAATTCCCGATAGCTTTTTTGCATTTTTACTCTGTCGGATTCGCTGATTTCCAATCCTTCGACAATGTTACAGCGGCCGTTGCGGCAAATGACGGGATAGCTATATATCACACCGCCGGGAATGCCATAACTGCCGTTGGAGGCAACACCCATCGACACCCAATCGTCTTCCCGGGTACCGAAAATCCAATCTTGCATGTGATTGATGATTGCGTTGGCGGCACTGGCTGCGCTGGATTTTCCGCGACGCGCTTCAATGATGGTCATGCCGCGTTTCTGCACTGTCGGAATGAAATGATTTTCTACCCATGCGGAATCCGCGATTAACGACGCCACGCTTTCGCCATTGACGGTCGCGTGACTGAGGTCTGGAAATTGCGTATTGGAATGATTGCCCCATACGATCATTTTTTTGACTTCGGCTACGGACACCCGCAGCTTCAGCGCGACTTGCGACAATGCCCGGTTATGATCCAAGCGAAGCATGGCCGAAAAATTGGCAGGATCGAGATCAGGTGCGTTCTTGAGCGCAATATAGGCGTTGGTATTGGCCGGATTGCCCACGACCAGCACTTTGACATCGCGTTTGGCGGCTGCATTCAGCGCCCTGCCTTGTGCGATGAAAATGGGGCCGTTTGCGGCCAATAGATCCTTGCGTTCCATGTTCTCACCGCGCGGCCTTGCACCGACAAGCAAAGCGATATCCGCATCGTTAAAGGCAACCTCGGGATTGTCGGTGGTGATAATACCGGCGAGTAGCGGAAAAGCGCAATCGTAAAGCTCCATGACGATGCCATCGAATAAAGGCTGTGCATCGGCGATGTCGTGCAGTTGCAGAATAACCGATTGATCTTTGCCGAGCATGTCACCGGCCGCGATACGATATAACAAGCTATAGCTGATCTGTCCGGTAGCTCCGGTGACTGCGATACGAATAGGCGGTTTCATTTTTTTCCAATCCTCGAAAAGCCACCACCAATAAGGCCGAAAAATTGGCGGCATATGGGGAAAACCCCCGGATTATACTTGCAATCGAGATATCGCGGAAGAGCTACTTTGCTCGAATTCCGGCAAAATTGCGCTCGCTTGTGATTGTATTCGGCGAATATAAACTCGAAGCTGCGGCGCTTGTGTCCGGTCGGCTCCGATACACCGCGCCGACCGGGCAAATATCGATTGCCGCAATCGTCATATTCCATCGAAAAACTAAACATACCTTATTTGCGACCGATAACGAGACACCCGCGAACAGTCGCGCACCCTTCCTTCGATAAAGATCGGCAAATCGAAGATTTGCCGATCGGATGGCAGTTTTTCAGGTGTCAGAAATCGATGACATGCGTATAATTAGAAGCTGGACTGTCGATATTTTTTTATCGGCTCAGGTGCCCTGTCCGTTTAAACGCGCCGTTTTGCCAGCGAGGTGTATCAATAATGCAGCGACAACACTCCAAGTTGTTGACCTTACATGATAGGTTGCAACAAATCAGCTTTGCCACGCAAAGTACGGCAATGCTGCTGGTCGCGATCCTCATCATTGCAAGCAGCTATATCATGAGCTATTTCTCTCTAATACAGTCCAGTCAGGCGACCGCAGGATTATTGGCTGATAACGCCGTGGCAGCCTTGATGTTTCAGGATGCGAATACGGCGCAAACCTTGTTGCAATCGCTGAACAATATCCAGGATATTAACGCTGCGGCCATTTATACGGCGGATAATGCAAAATTTGTTCAGTATGCCTTGGATGGCAAGCTGCTGCCGGAAAGCTTATCTTCTCCGGATGAAAATGTGCATACCACGATCCAATATCTGACGATTGTTCAACCGATATATTATAACGATCTGGCTCTGGGCAGCCTTTATCTCGAAATAGCGTTGTCGCCGCTGTACTGGCAAATCCTTTGGTATCTGGCAATTACCGTCGCGGCGTCGAGCCTTGCTTTGTTGATTGCCAATCTGATGTTGCGGCGCTTGAATCGTTCCGTGCTCGATCCATTGCACGATCTGTCTGCGGCGATGAAGTATGTTACGGCCCAGAGCGATTATTCCCTGCGGATTGCACCCGGTGCGATTGCCGAATTGAATACCTTGTCCGATGGATTCAACAACATGCTGGGGATGATTCAGGAACGGGATCTGAAGCTGGCCGACCACCTCGATCATCTCGAAGATAAAGTCGCAAAACGCACTGCGGAATTGATGAAAGCAAAAGAATTGGCAGAAGCGGCAAACAAAGCCAAAAGCGAATTCCTGGCGACGATGAGTCATGAAATCCGCACG